>CAILMA010000706.1 GCA_903835145.1 uncultured Bacteroidota bacterium | reverse complement strand
CTTGTACACCCAACCGACCACTGCTGATAATGTTCAGCCTTTTTTGCGGAAAAACTTTGAAATGAATGAAGCTATTTTCAGTCACTTTTACAGTGCAGGTAAACAATCTAAAACTTTTAAAAAAGACTTTGCGGTAGCAAAAGTGAGGATAAACGGCGACGTGGGTATGACCGACGACTTCAACCCCGATACACTAAAAATAAAGATCGTGCGTAAACCGGGAGATACGTTAATACTATCCATGGATGAGATAAAGGCCCTTCCGAAAACAGAAATTGTTTTCGACTTTAAATGCGTTGAAGGCTGGAGTCAGGTAACCCATTGGGGCGGCGTAAGGTTTAGCGATGTCTTGAAAAAATACAATCTTGCTGCGCAATCAGCCCAGCAATACGTGGGGATGATTACTCCGGACTCTACCTACTACGTTGGCGTAGATATGCCAAGTATGCTGCAGCCTCAAACACTTTTGTGCTACGAAATGAACGGCAAGCCCTTACCCAAAAATCAGGGCGCACCGCTTCGGCTTATCATTCCTGTAAAATACGGCATTAAACACCTCAAGAGAATTGGCACGATCTTTTTCAGCAATACCAAACCAAGAGACTACTGGGCTGAGCAGGGGTACGATTACTATGCAGGACTTTAGTTACTTTTAGTGCGACTAAAAAAATGGGTGTCTGGAAATCCGTGTTTATTCACGCTTCGTATATCTGTAATCCGATGTTCGGAAAACATAGATGACATCCTTTAAATTCTTACCCGATTATGATAAACGAAATTGAAAGACTTAAATCAGTAAAGCGTTTCGAAAATTACGATTTTAACCTCAACAAAGGACTTGAAGACATTTTAACACTTACCGCAGAGATTTGTGAAACACCAGTTGCATTTCTTACTTTGATTGATCAGGAAAACCAATGGTTTAAAGTAAACAAAGGAATGGAAGTTTTTCAAATGCCAAGAGCCGCATCGTTTTGCACTTACACCATCATGGATTCTGAAGTACTCGTGGTACCCGACCCTACCTTGGACCCACGCTTTGCTAATATTCCGCTTGTCGCCCATCCACCCCACATACGTTTTTATGCTGGTGCCCCGCTTGCAAGCGACGATGGACAGAATGTAGGAACGCTTTGTGTATTTGATGATCATGCCAAAACACTGTCTGATAGCAAGAAACAATTGCTGAGTATTCTCGCCAAGCAGGCAATACATCTTATGGAGCTTGAACTATGCCTGAAAATAATAAACGAAAAGACAAACCAAATAGAGCGACAAAACCAGGCTTTAATGGATATTGCTTTTACGCAGGCACACGAGTTTCGCGGTCCTTTGTCTACTATTATGGGCTTTATGAACATCATTAAAGACGATGATTACCAATCGCCGAGAGAACACCTAATGATGATGGAGGAAGCAGTATACAAACTCGATGAAAAAATAGTCCTGGTTGTAAAAAGCACACAAATGGCTAAGGAACTATATTCAGCAGCATAGTGCGATTTAAAGGTTTTTTGCACTTCCAACCCTATTTGGACAGAAAAAGACAGTCAAATGCAAACTACAATATAACAGACGCTATCTCTTCCCTGAAGGTTTCAAAATGTCGAGACGTTAAGCATAAACAGCGTTGTGTAATTGAATTTTGCCCTGATTATACTGCTCAATCGAAAATTGCAAATATTTTTTTTCTGCGTGGTTAAACTTTAATTTATAGGAGTAAATTGCAGTGAAAAATCTTTCGAAAAAGTTTTGTACTTGGTTTATAACTTTTAGATTTATAAAATTATTTGCTACTTTTACCCGCAATACACCAGATTGAATTTTTCATTCATATATACTCAGCATTTACTGATGGAAAGAAACAAAATAATTGAAACAACTAAAGATTTTTTGGCAAGTGAATTTGAGGTTGATAAAGAAATCATAACTCCGGAAAGCCCCTTAAAAGAAACTTTAAATCTGGATAGTCTGGATTATGTTGATCTT
>CAILMA010000705.1 GCA_903835145.1 uncultured Bacteroidota bacterium | reverse complement strand
TTATTGATTTTTTGCTGTGTGTTATTGTTGTTTTAAATACCCTTTATCATTCGCCCGAAACGCGCATGGTAAGCCTTTTCAAGGTTTTCGCGGTGGCCGGGGTGTGCTATGCTGGTGAGCAGCCTTGCGCGGTCTTCCATGTTGCGACCGTAAAGGTTCACAACACCGTATTCTGTAGCTACATAGTGTATGTGTCCGCGGGTGGTAACCACACCGGCGCCTTCGTTAAGGTGGGGCACTATGCGGCTCACGCCCTTATTGGTAACAGAGGGAATGGCTATAATGGGTTTTCCGCCTTCTGAGAGGGCGGCACCCCGCATAAAATCCATCTGTCCGCCAATGCCAGAGAACTGGTAGGTACCAATAGAGTCGGCACATACCTGCCCGGTAATGTCTATTTCTATAGCACTATTTATAGCCACTACTTTTGGGTTCTGCCTTATGGTTGCCACGTCATTTACAAAAGCTACATCCATACAACGGATGTAGGGGTTGTTGTCAACAAAATCATACACCTTCCTTGTGCCCAGTACAAACGAACTAATCACTTCGCCCCGGCCAACTTTTTTCATGGAGTTGTTTACTGCGCCGCTTTGCACCAGGGGCACCACACCATCAGAGAACATCTCGGTATGAATACCCAGGTTTTTGTGGTGGCTAAGAGCACCGAGTATAGCGTTAGGTATACAGCCTATGCCCATTTGCAGGGTAGAGCCATCCTCAATAAGAGCTGCCACAACCTCGCCTATTTTACTGGCTACAGGGTCGGTTTTTGCCGCATAATCAACTTCATAGATTTCGGCTTCTTCCCACACCATTGCTGTTATTTGCGACACATGTAGTATGCCCTCACCCAATACCCTTGGCATTCTTGGGTTTACCTGGGCTATTATTATTTTCGCTGTTCTCACGGCACTTATAGCAATATCGGCCGATGTGCCGAGTGTGCAGTAACCATGCTGATCGGGCGGTGATACGTGCACCATAGCCACATCGAGCGGCAGGAAACCACGGGTGAACAAGTTGGGAATCTCGCTGAGGAAGACTGGTGTGTATCCTCCGAATTCTGAATTGGCCCAACCTCTTATGTTCTCTGATACAAAGAGCGAGTTCATAAAGAAACTGGTCATTACTTCCGGGTGGTCCCAGTCTATATGCCCGTAGGTGCTTATGGCTACCAATTCAACTCTTGAAATTTCCCCTGCTCTTTTGAGTAAAGTATTGATCAATTTAATAGGGGTGGCGGCGCTGCCGTGTACAAATACCCTGTCTCCACTTTTTACCAATTTTACAGCTTCTTCGGCTGTAACGTATTTGTATTCCATTTTAATTTTTAATTGTTGTTTCCGGTTTTTTTTAAGTTGGTACTAATTGTTACTCCATATCCTGCAAGCCTATAGTTTCGTGCTGGCGGGGTATCAGCACATCGAGAAAACCTTTTTTAATCAGGCGGTCTTTAAAGGAGCGTTGCGCATCGTACTCACCATGCACCAAAAAGAGTTGTTTTACTTTTCGTGCATCCTGGCAGGAAAGCCACTGGCAAAGGTCGTTGTAGTCGCCATGTGCACTGAGTGTAGTTATTTCATCCACTTCGGCTTTTACGAGGTATTCTTTACCAAAGATCTTTACTGACTCTGGTTGGTTTTTGAGCCGGGCTCCCAGCGACTGCGGCTCGCAATAGCCGGTGAATAATATTGTGTTCCTATGGTTTTCAATGTTGTTGGCAATGTGGTGTTTTACCCTGCCTGCTTCTGCCATGCCCGAGGCCGATATGATAACACAGGGCTCATCGAGGTCGTTGAGTTGTTTCGATTCCTCCACAGTTTCTATATACTTCAGGCCTTTAAAGGAAAAGACATCATCATCCTGCTGCAGCAGTTTCTGCACGTCGGCATTGTAGTAATCGGGGTATTTTTTGGCGGCGTCGGTTATTTTTATAGACAGCGGGCTATCAACATAATAATCGAGGTGCGGGAGCCTGTTTTCCAGCTCAAGCCGGTTGAGCATAAACAACACTTCCTGTGTGCGCCCGAGGCTGAATGCCGGTATTACGAGTTTGCCTTTTTTCTTCAGGCAGGTATCGACAATAAACTTCAGGAGTTTATCGTGGGAGCCTGTTGTTTGGTCGTGCAAGCGGTCGCCATAAGTTGATTCTATCAGTATATAGTCGGCCTGTGGAAAAGGTTGTGGGGAGCGCAGTATCATATCGTGGTAGCGGCCTACATCACCGCTGAAGGTAATGCTTGCTTCCTTGCCGTCTTCCTTTACTTTCAGGTTCACAGCAGCGCTACCCAGTATATGCCCGCAGTCGGTAAACATGAGGTCTATACCCGCTTCAATTTTATAATGTTCGTTGTAAGGGATGGTTTCGAAAAGGGGGAAAACGTTGGCTGCATCATCTTCGTCATAAAGCGGCTCGTATGGTTCTTTGTTCTCTTTCAGCCGGGCTTTGTTTGCATACCGCACGTCGGCTTCCTGTATACGGGCAGAATCGAGCAGCAGCAGTTTTGCAAGGCTTGCCGTGGCGGGCGTGCAGAATATCTTGCCTTTGTACCCTTCTTTTACCAGCTTGGGCAGGAGGCCTATATGGTCAATATGTGCATGAGAGATAATGACATGGGAAATCTCCGAAGGTACAAAGCCCCATTCCGTATTAAGCAAAGTAGTGTCCTTGCCCATACCCTGAAACATACCGCAATCCAGCAATATTTTTTTGTCG
>CAILMA010000704.1 GCA_903835145.1 uncultured Bacteroidota bacterium | reverse complement strand
TGTAAATTTAAGCATTAAACTCAACCTAAGCACCTAATACAGAAAGCAATTAGCACTCAAATACTTGTTTCATCTCACTATGCCCCGACTCGCTACGAGTGGACTTTATTTCATCATTATCTCGCCAGTTAAATTCAACAATATTGATTGCAGAAGGTGCAAACTGTATGCACCAGCCTTGTATCAACAAACCCGTTTTACCCAAAATACCCTAAGTCTTTGATCAAACTTTCAGGCAATTGTGGCAAATGATTTCTTGGTAAAAGGAACGAAGTAAGCTCAGCCAGCTCTTTAAATACATAATGCGAATCGGCTGCTCCCTTTAGGTATGCTGCACCTGTGCTACCACCGGTACCCACGCGCTTGCCAATAGTGCGCTGCACCATGTGAATATGCCTGTGTCGCCACATGGATAGTTGCTCATCAATCTCCAGCAGCGTATTGAGTAAATCATACGGCAACTGCAGCAAAGGGTGATCCCTGTAAAGCATGATAAACAAAGCGTTGCGGCTGGCATCTGCACTAAAAGACCTGCCCTCAGGATATTGCTTATCGTCAATGAACAAAGAATCGAACAGGTTCATATTTTGTTGCTCTCCTTCCATCAGGCTCGCGCTGTAAGCACCGCGGTACTTTGCCCAGAAGGAAGCGTCAGCATCCTGCCAGTAAGCGGTATTTTTCACAAACGGCATGCGCTCCAGCCACTGATTAAGCAATGTGAGCAACGATAGCTCGCTTTCAGCCTGCTTCACTCGTTCCACATCAGCCGGTGTGAGTTGAGAGAGATAGTAGGCCTTTCCGTGGCGCTGCTCATATTGCAGGCCAAGGGTCGCTTCAATGATCTTAAACTGAATACTCTGGAAACCTGACGCAGGCCTGAGCAGGTCTCTGAAATCGAGGAAATCGAGCGGGGTCATTGTCTCCATAATACCCATCTGCATCACGGCTACTTCAAGTATACTGCATACCCTTTTTAGACGGTGCACACTGTTATATATATCAGGAGTACTGTTGTGTATGTTGTCTTGTTTAAATATCTCGCGAACTATACTGAGCTCATGTAAAATCTGCTTGAACCATAATTCGTAGGTCTGGTGAATGATAATAAACATCATTTCGTCATCAGCCCTTACGCCTTCTTTATTGCTTTCGGGTTGTTGTGCGTTAAGTATTTTATCGAGCTGCAGGTACTCGCTGTAGTACACTGGCATACGTTGTTTCGTCTCCATGCGGCGAAAGTTACAAATAAATGCCAAAACACAAATTAATGTTATTTAGTTATTATTTGACAATTATTAATCATTATTGAGATTTCACAGTAGCAATAGCCAAAATTACAATGGCGCTGCTGGCAAGCGGCAGAGCTGTTCTTCTCCGACTCAAACTGTCCACCGTCCCATTCAGAGCATCCGAAATCCTCTAATAGCTTGCCAGTTACAAACCTAGCTTAACCCGCGGAAACTGTCAGGCAGCAAAAATCCCCCCAATTTTCCCGTTATATGGACACAACATAAATTATGTGCTTCCATAGGCTTATTGTACTTTTGGCGTCAAATATTAATTAATACTGATTATGCAGTTAAAAAATGTAATGCTTGCAGGCACGGCTCTGATCGTTCTGGCCTCCTTTAAGCAAAAAAGTGGCAGTACTTCCGGTACAACGCCCGCAAAATTTATCGACAGGGCAAATATGGATACGACCGTTCGCCCGGGAGATAATTTCTTTTTATATGCTAACGGAGCATGGCTTAAAACCAACCC
>CAILMA010000703.1 GCA_903835145.1 uncultured Bacteroidota bacterium | reverse complement strand
TTTATCGTTATCAACAGCCTTGATTGTGCCCGATTTGATATCAAAAACGTAGACTTTATTCAGTACCGAGCGGCGATAGATATTTTGTCCTTCACTTTTCAGCAGTAGTTTTTGCTCATCCTTACTGAATTGGTAAGATTCAATTTTGAGGGAACTACCGGCGAACAATTGCACGGTATTATCGAAAATGGTTTTTTCCTTCTTGCCTGTTTCGAGGTTGTAAATATTTATCTGTTGTATGCCCTTTTCCAGATCGAGTTGGGTATAGTGGCGGCCATCATTCATGGCGTTGAAGCCGGGTACATCCTTTACCCTGAAAGTGGCATTTTTGTAGAGGTCTTCGAGGGTAATTTGCTTCTTTCCTGTCTGGGCAAGTGCCGGAGACAGGAGTAAACCGGATACAAAAAAAATAAATAAATATCGCATAAGTGAGCTTATTTCGGGCTAAAAGTAATACGTTTTAGGCAATAGACGAAGGGTGAATAAAGGGTTATAATGCCGGCCTTGCGAAATGAAACAAAAGCCATACTAATCAGCAAACCACAGGCTGTCAACGGCGCAAACAATTTCGGCACCATCAAATATTTGCAATGTTTGGGCGTTCTCCTATAACGCCTTTAAAGTTTCGGGATACTTTAATGAAAAGTATAACAAAACCCTTGTAACCAAACATTTCATAGTGAAACCGTAAAAGACTATTTTTGCACACTTTAAATTCAGAAAATGCACAACCTACAAATGGTTGACCTGAAAAGGCAATACCAGAAAATAAAAACAGAAATAGACGCTGCAATACTAAACGTAGTTGAAAGCGCTGCATTCATAGGCGGTCCTGACGTTCAGGAATTTGCCAAAGAACTGGCGGCCTATAATGGCGTGAAGCATGTAATACCCTGTGCCAATGGTACGGATGCATTGCAGATATCACTCATGGCTCTTGGCCTTAAGCCGGGCGATGAGGTGATAACACCGTCATTTACTTATATCGCCACGGTTGAGGTTGTTGCGCTACTGGGGCTTACGCCGGTATTTGCCGATGTAGATGCTGATACATTTACGCTGAATATTGATAGCGTGAAGAAAGCAATAACACCAAAAACCAAGGCAATAATACCAGTGCACCTTTATGGGCAGAGTGTGAATATGGAGCCGCTGCTGGCACTTGCCAATGAGCACAACATACCCGTTGTTGAAGACAATGCACAGGCTATAGGCAGTATTTATACGTTTGCCAACGGCACTAAAGCCAAGACCGGATCTATGGGCATAATAGGCTGCACGTCTTTCTTCCCATCAAAAAATCTTGGAGGTTATGGTGATGGTGGTGCTATGTTCACAAATGATGATGCTCTTGCAGAGAAGCTGAAGATGATAGCCAATCACGGCCAGAAAGTACGTTACTACCACGAGATGGTGGGCTGCAACAGCCGCCTCGATACTATACAAGCGGCGGTATTGCGCATAAAACTCAGGCACCTCGATGAGTATTGCTATGCCCGCAGGCAGGCTGCTGATTACTATGATAAAGCATTTAAAAATCACCCGAATATAGTCACACCATACAGGGCACCCTATACCTACCACGTTTTTCACCAGTATACACTGCAAATCAATGGTTTTGACCGCGACGTGCTGAATAAGAAACTGGCTGAGAAAAACATTCCATCCATGATTTATTACCCCGTTCCGAGCCACAAACAAAATATGCTGAAGGATTTTGTTAAGGATAGTAATTTTCAGCTGCCAGTGACCGATATGATACAGGACAAAGTGATATCGCTGCCTATGCATACCGAGCTCACCGAAGAAGAATTGGCATACATCACCACAAATGTTCTTGAAATACTCGGATAAAAAATAACTCATGAAGGTAACCACCACCCCGATTCCCGGTTTATTAGTATTAGAGCCCATTGTGCATGGCGATGAACGAGGCTATTTTTTCGAAAGTTACCGGAAAAATGTGCTGGAATCAGACGCCAATATGCATATTAATTTTCAGCAGGACAACCAGGCGCGGTCAATAAAAAATGTGCTTCGCGGGCTCCACTACCAAAACGACCCGGTACCACAGGCTAAACTCCTGCGTGTGCTGGAGGGCAGCATTTGGGATGTAGCCGTTGATATAAGGAAGAACAGTAAGACCTACGGTCAGTGGTTTGGTATAGAATTATCGGCTCAGAACAAATTGCAATTGCTTATCCCTCATGGCTTTGCCCATGGTTATGCTGTGCTTTCTGATACTGCTGAGGTGTTTTACAAATGCGATAACTATTATAATAAGCAATGCGAAGGCGGTGTTTATTTTGCCGACCCTGCAATAGGAATAGACTGGAAGATAGACCTGAGCGCTGCAATAATTTCAGAAAAAGACCAGAAACAACCGTTGCTGGCTGATGCCAATAATCTGTTTTTATAGCCTATTATTTTTCGCAACAGTGATATGGGGTGTACTAAAATTGCCTGCCTGTGGATGCATATAAGCATGACCAAGGCAGGCAATTTTGTTTTATAGAGGATGCAAGCCGAAACAACAAAAAAGCCCCGGAGACCGGAGCTTTAAAGATTGTTGTCGTTTTACCGACTATGATTTCATATTGATGTATTGGAACGGCAGGTCAATATCGGAGGTATTGCAAAGCTTGATGATGTCTTGCAAGTCGTCGATTTTTTTGGCCGTAACACGGATCACATCATCCATTATTGCTGCCTGTACTTTAAGGCCGCTGTCCTTAATTAGC
>CAILMA010000702.1 GCA_903835145.1 uncultured Bacteroidota bacterium | reverse complement strand
CAGAAGAAGAACTGCTGCCAATAGAAGAAGAAGCCAAGGCTGAAGCACGTGCTGCCAAACAAAAAGCATGGGAAGATTTCCTTGCCCCGATTAAAGCGCAGATAGCGCAGGCAACCGCACTTTGCAATCAGGTTGTATACGAAACCAATGCTAATGCACGCGATATAGCTGCTACAGTACAAACCCTCAATAGCCTGAAAGAGCCAATAAGAAAAGATGTGATGCAGGCAGTGCGCAAAGTACTTGGTCTTTGCACACCGGGCGGTGAGGCTGTAAATGCACTCCGCAATTTCTACAATGCTATAAAGGCAGACAACAAACAAAAATTCTCGTCGCACCTTTATTCTGAAAGCGCGCAAAGTGCCATGAAGGTAAGGGAAGTACCGGCCACATATGATGGTAACGGAGCCACCCTCAATGGCTATGAGGTGCTCAATAAATTCTTCGACATTACCTTCGCCAATAACCCGGCTGTAGTGGCATTTGGGGAAGACCTCGGCAAAATAGGAGATGTAAATCAGGGCTTTGCAGGATTGCAGGATAAATATGGTACAACCCGTATCTCCGACACAGGAATAAGAGAAGCGACGATTATAGGCCAGGGCATTGGTATGGCACTGCGCGGCCTCAGGCCAATCGCTGAAATCCAATACCTGGACTATTTATTGTATGGATTGCAACCTTTAAGCGACGATGTTGCGACACTGCAATACCGCACCAGGGGCGGCCAGAAATGCCCGCTTATTGTGCGCACCCGCGGCCACAGGCTGGAGGGTATTTGGCACAGCGGCTCCCCTATGGGCGTTATCATTAACGCAGTGAGAGGCATGTACCTGTGTGTGCCGCGCAACATGAGTCAGGCAGCGGGTATGTACCAAACGCTTCTCAATAGCGACGAGCCAGCAATAGTAGTTGAGTGCCTTAATGGCTACAGGCTTAAAGAAAAAGCACCTTCAAACCTTGGCGAATACACGGTGCCCTTTGGCATACCTGAAATAATAAGGGAAGGAAGTGATGTTACCATCGTTTCTTATGGCTCTACCCTACGTATTATTGAAGATGCAATTGTCAATTACCTGGAGCCGCAGGGGATAAGCTGCGAAGTTGTGGATGTAAGGACGTTGCTGCCATTCGATATCAATCATATGATAGTAGAATCGCTGAAAAAAACCAACCGAATCATTTTCATAGATGAGGACGTGCCCGGTGGTGCCAGTGCATATATGTTCCAGCAAGTGATGGAAATACAAGGCGGCTTCAGGTGGCTGGATGTTGCACCCCGTACCGTTACAGCACAGGCGCACCGCCCCGCCTATGCTACCGATGGTGACTACTTCTCTAAACCAAATGCCGAAGACATCGCTGAGGCAATTGAAGCTATGATGAAGGAGTAATAGCCGGAGCGGCATGGCGTTGACCAGAGTTCCAAAATAAATTTGTATACCTCAAAAAATTTTAAAGCCTGAACACATGATAAAATCAACTGTGTTCAGGCTTTAAAATGCACCAGCCTGGTTAGTACTGTAAGTGACTATCCCATTCCACTATTCTGTATCTGGCAGCGTTACAATAAAAGTCGTACCTACACCCGGAGCACTTTCTATTTCAATTTTTCCTCCCATTGATTCTATCTGAGTCTTGGTCATGTGCAGACCAAGCCCCTTGCCTTCTAATTGTAGATGGAAGCGTTTGTATAAACCAAACACATATTTTCCATGTTTATTCAAATCAATGCCTAACCCATTGTCAGAAACCTTAATCACCATGCTACTGCCTTCCCTGCGCACAGAAATAAAAATTTGTGGCAAGCGGGTTGGTTCTTTATACTTTAACGCATTGCTTATCAGGTTGTAAAAGATACTCTCCAGATAGCTTTTAATGGCGAATATCTCCTTCATCCCAACCGGAATGTCAGTGTTTATAGTAGCCTGAGCTTCTTGTATTTGCCTTTCCAAAGTGTCTAAAATACCATAAATCACTTGCGGAATAGAAACAACCGTTTTATGTGTATTGATAGCTGAACGGTTAGAAAGGATATCATTCAGATCACGAATCAATACATCCATCTTAATGGTAGACGCTTCGATATTGTGAATAATTACCTGACGATCTTCGTCTTTTATATTTGGCAGGTTCAACACATTTGCCAAACCGAGGATATCGGCGATCGGTCCCCTAAGGTTATGAGAAACGATATAGTTGAACTGCATCAACTCATTAAATTTATCGTTCAGCTCTGCGACTGTTTTCTTAAGCTCCTGTTCTTTATTTTTCGATTCCGTGATATTCTTTATCGACCCGAAAATTTCCTTGATTGACCCATCCTCGTTTAAGACAGGTTTTACAAAATCGTAGAACCAGTTGTATTCACCGGTAAGCGCATTTCTACTTCTATAAACCCTCGCCGAGGGCAATTTTGAACTCATCAAACTTTTGGTGTGCTCAACGACCAAACCTACATCATCAGGATGCATGGATTTCAGCCAGATATCTCCGTTCTCCATGAGCTCTTCTGGTTCAATCCCATAAAACTCCCTGGTTTTATTTGATACATAAACCAAGGGATTACTATTCGAAGTTTGATCCCGAATTTCGATCACATAAAACAACTCATCAGATGAATCAATGATTTTACTATTCAAATCTGCAAGCTTTTCAAACTCTGTTTCTCTTATCTTTTTCTCTGTTATATCCCTTATCACAGACTGGGTACCGACAATCAATCCATTTTCCTGAATTGGAATCACTTTTACTTCCAGCCATATTCTTTTCCCATCCTTCCTCAATCCTTCACATTCGAAGGTCTCGGGCACATCTTCTCCTGCAATTCTTCGGTTATGGCGGTCGCGGAGCATCACTCGGTATTCAGGAGCTATATAGTCTTCCAATTCAAGTTTGTCGATATCATCTTCCGCCATACCAAAGAACTGACAAAAACGCTCGTTAACAAAAGTCACTTTGCCAGCAGCGTTATCTACAAGAAAACCATCGTTCATATTATTGAGCAGGTTTTTATACAGTTGCTTGCTTTTATACAAAGAGAATTCTGTTTCTTTTCTCGTAGTAATGTCTACAATCGTGCCTTCCATAAACTCCGGCTTGCCATCACGCCCCTCCTGTAGGTATGCGTTCTCCAGCAGATAAACAAAGTTGCCGGCCTTGGTCCTGATAAGGCTTTCATGGTTCACTATTTTACCGCTATTTGAAGCAACTTTACTAATGAAGGAGGCGATACCAATATTTTCGTAAAGCTGACGGGCAGGCTTTCCAGCAACTTCAGCGGCAGACTTAAACCCAATGATATTTGCAAATGCATCATTGCATTCCAGAATAACGTCATTCATATCAGCGCGGTATACTCCGGCCAGGTTCCGTTCAAACAAATTCCGGTAGCGCACTTCACTTTCCTTTAGCAAACATTCGTTTAATTTTCGTGCAGAAATATCTCTGATGAAGCCAATAAAACCCGGCTTACCATTGTGCATTATACTGGTAACATGAAATACAACATCTAATTCCCGACCGTCTTTATGTAGCGTTTTAATGTCAAACGACTTACCCAAAAAATCACCGACTCCGGTCGTTATATACTGGCTGGTGAGTCTGTAATGATTTTCCCTTGCTCGCTCTGGCAATAATAATTCCGCCATCCTTATACCCAATACTTCTTGCTCCTGCCAACCAAATAAATTCTCACATTTTTTATCCCACCTAACTATTTCCAAATTATTGTCAATCACAATTACCGCGTCAGGCGTTGCATCATAAATTGACTTTATCTCTCCGTTCTGGTCTTCAATGGTACGTTCGGCTTTTTTCCGCTCGGTAATATCATTATGGCGCAGAACTGCACCTGCATTTCCAAGTTCGAAACGAGAAATATTGAGCAAAAACCAACGCTCTTTTTCAGCGCTATGGCAAGGGTATTCGAGCGTAAAAGATAGCAAATCATTATTTAAAACAGCTTTGAGTCCTTCAACAGCTTTGATAGCAAAAATATCACCGGCCTGTACTGCCGCTCTGCATGCGTCAAAATAGTTTGTCCCCTCGCACGTGCGATTCAAATTTACTTCGCCATTCTCAATAGAAAATCTTCGCCATTTTTCATTTACAGAAATAATTTTGCCACTTTGGTCCACAACGGCTATTTCTGCATTCAAAGAAGCCAGAATTCCGGCATTATATTCTTCTCTTTCAATTAAGGCCAAATCGCTCTTCTTTTTTGCCATGGCTGCAGCAGCATGATGAGAGAAACGATGCAAAAACTGCAACTCGCTGGTGGTAAATAGCCGGGAGCTAATTAAAATTATTAACCCAATGACCTCATTTCCCTCAATGAGCGGCAGTGCTCCTATCGTTTTAATCTTACCCGATTTTGCGTGTCCACTAACCGCCTCATTCAAATGCTGACTTTCAATACCAGAATCAATCAACAGATTTATTTCCTCATAAGACGTAACAAATTTCGAATTTTTCTGGGCGACAACTTCCTGAACAAGGTTATTCCTTGCAGCATTGGGACGGTATGCCTGCAAATCGACGTCGCTGGCTGACTCTACTTCAAACTGAAGTCCGGCACCAATTGACTCTCCAACCAAATCTAAAGTACTTATGCTCCCTTTCCACGTATATACCCTTGACAGCTCAAGCGGCAAACGTTCGTTTAGTACATCAAGCAGCAAAGTTGATATCTGCTGGAGAGAAT
>CAILMA010000701.1 GCA_903835145.1 uncultured Bacteroidota bacterium | reverse complement strand
CGTATTGAAAAAGTATTGGTTGTTAACGATGCTTTTCATTTGTGCGGCATGATCACTGTTAAAGATATTCAAAAAGCTAAGGATTATCCGCTTGCTTGTAAAGATGAGCAGGAAAGATTGCGCGTGGGTGCTGCTGTAGGTACCGGTCATGATACAGAGGAAAGAGTTGCCGCGTTAGTTGACGCGGGCGTTGATGTTATTGTGGTTGATACAGCGCATGGACATTCACAAGGCGTATTAGACAGAGTACGTTGGGTAAAGCAAACGTATCCATCAGTTCAAGTCATTGGCGGTAATATTGCTACGGCGGCAGGTGCACTAGCATTAGTTGAAGCAGGTGCAGACGGTGTTAAGGTAGGCATTGGTCCTGGGTCAATTTGTACTACACGTATTGTTGCAGGTGTCGGTGTGCCGCAAATTACAGCGGTTAGTAATGTGGCGGATGCCTTAAAAGGTACAGGAGTACCTTTAATCGCTGACGGGGGGATTCGTTATTCAGGTGATGTGGCAAAGGCTTTAGCCGCTGGCGCATATGCAGTCATGTTAGGTGGATTGTTCGCTGGTACAGAAGAAGCCCCGGGTGAAGTTGAGTTATTTCAAGGCCGTTCATATAAATCATATCGAGGCATGGGATCATTAGGCGCTATGGGCCAGCAACAAGGTTCAAGTGATCGTTATTTTCAAGAAGAAACCGATTCAGTTGAGAAATTGGTGCCTGAGGGGATTGAAGGCCGTGTTCCATACAAAGGTAGTTTATTAGCCGTTATTCATCAATTATTAGGTGGTATACGTGCAAGCATGGGATATACCGGTAATCAGACGATTCAATTGTTACATGATAATGCTCAATTTGTTCGAGTGACGAGTGCGGGCATGAGAGAAAGCCATGTTCATGATGTAACCATTACAAAAGAAGCCCCTAATTATCGAGTTGAATAGTTAGCCGTCTATATCGTTTCTATTTCGCTTATCTAATAGTTTTAAACTATGAAAATCAGTTAATGGTTTTCATAGTTTATCTCATATTTAAGCATACCTTATTTAATAAACCTATAAAGCATAACGTGAATCAAGCATCTACAAACATCCATAACCATAAGATCCTTATTTTAGATTTTGGGTCACAATATACACAGTTAATTGCTCGACGCATTCGTGAAATTGGCGTCTATTGTGAGATTTACTCTTGCGAATGTACAGAAGCAGAAATTATAGACTTTGCTCCTAACGGGATTATTTTATCGGGTGGTCCTGACACAGTAACCGAAGGTGATACACCCAGAGCTCCTCAAAGTGTTTTTGAGTTAGGCGTGCCTGTTTTAGGTATTTGTTATGGTATGCAAACTATGACAGAGCAGATGGGTGGAAAGGTAGAAAGCTCTAATCATAGAGAATTTGGTTATGCACAAGTCAGAGCGCGTGGCCATTCGAAATTATTAACAGGTATTGAAGATCATTTAACACCAGAAGGCTATGGCTTATTAGACGTATGGATGAGTCATGGTGATCGCGTTGTTGAACTACCTGAAGGTTTTATTTTAATAGCCAGCTCTAATGGCGCGCCGATCGCTGGTATCGCTAATGAAGATAAATCTTTCTATGCCTTACAATTTCATCCAGAAGTAACACATACAAAACAAGGTGGTCGAATACTTTCTCGATTCGTACTTGATATCTGCGGTTGCGAAGCTTTATGGACAGCCAATAATATTATTGAAGACAGTATTCAAGCCGTTAGAGAAAAAGTGGGTGCAGATCATGTAATTTTAGGACTATCAGGTGGTGTGGACTCCTCAGTCGTAGCCG
>CAILMA010000700.1 GCA_903835145.1 uncultured Bacteroidota bacterium | reverse complement strand
GTTAAACCCTTGCAGGTTTTTTTATTATATTATTTCCCTCTGCAGGATTGTTCAACGCCGTCGGCGTTGGTGATGAGCGGTATGTTTACCGGCGGTTGCGCCGCCGGCTATGCAAATTCAGCCACCTGCGGGGCTGCTCGGTTTAGGGCAGATATTTTAGTGGTTTGTTGCTGCCCGACAGATTCATTTTTTGACGGGCGTTGCAAACGCCATTCCGGGGCATCCCGATTGCAAATCGGGACGAGAGAACGAGATGCGGTGTCCGTGTTGGGTGTGTGTGTTGTGTGTCCCCGGGCTGGGAGATTGAACCCTTCCGGGGACTTTCTACTAATTACTAAAGACTTACGACGTACACTACTTCCGCTCGTGGCGGTAGCAGATGTCGAGTTCTGCGAATATAGAGTTGGTAGTGGCTTCGGTATGGGTGCCGTTGATGTAGTAGATTTTTTCCGGGCTAAGTGGGATAGAAAGGGTAGGCTTGAAGGTGAAGAGCCATTCGTTTACGCGCCATATGGCTTTTGCTGAGACTTCAATATCGAGGGGTTTGAAGTTGCCGGCATCGGGCACGGCTGGGCCGGAAAGCCACATGATATGGGTGTTCTGGTCTTGCTTGCGCTGTAGATAGGCACTGTAAAAATTATCGGACCCGGCGAAAAGGGTAATGGTGGGGAAGACGTTTAATGTGTTATTGAAGAAGCGGAAGTTGTGGGCAACACCAAGGCCGGCAGCAATATCGGAAGCCCGCCCGCTTGATGATATTAAGGTGAGCTGGGGCTCAAACGTCGCATTGCGGTAGATGCAATAGAAGCCGGCTTTATTGGTATATGCAGCCAGTATCGAAGGGCTGTTTTTCTGGAATTTATCGTACTCCAGCCATATGCCGGTGAGTATGTGGTAGCCGAATGTGCGGTCGTAGCCACCATCAAGTGCAAGCAGGTCTACGCGGCCATCGCGGCCATTCGGGGCAAAAGAGAGGCCTGCTTTTGCGTAGAGTCCGTTGTGGAGCTGATAGCCCACATAGGGGGTGATGTAGGGCAGTGCAAGGGAGTCTTTGCGGCCCATATAAATATTGTTGCTGAGCAGGTTTAGCCCGGCATAAGAATAGGTGAGCTCATCGTAGGGGTCGTCTTCGTAGCGGCGATTGATTTCATAAAGGCCCTGTATGTGCTGGCAATAAGAACTGGAGGCGATAGAAATAAGGATAAACAGGATGTAGGCGCATTTTTTCATATCGCGGTAAAGCATTTTGTAAACAAATATACTTCGGGTTGGGGATTGTTGGGTATTGGTGGGGGATTTTCTTTTTTGTGGGCGGTGTTCGTGCACTCGTGCGGCAAGGTGTGGGTGGGCAAGTGATGTGAGCAGTGGTTGGTGCCGTAGAGGCGCTTCTTACGATTACTGATTAATTTATTTTTACCTACAGTAATAATTTTGTTTATTTATCATGGAGTTTTCTTTAAATTTGGAAATGAAGATTAAGAACTTTATTGAGATGTTATTCAGGACGTACTTGGCAAGCGAGTATACAACCAAAAAGTACAGTTTGTTAGTGGTAACGCGCAAGTAGTAGCTGGCAATAGCCTATCGCCCGGAGTGTACCTGCTGCAAGTTATTGATGACAAAAAAGGCACAAGCAATTTTAAATTTGTTGTTGAATAAATAAAATAAAATGAAAAAATCAATTTTTCTGCTATACTTTATCTGTGCCT
>CAILMA010000699.1 GCA_903835145.1 uncultured Bacteroidota bacterium | reverse complement strand
TACATCAAAAGACAACCTTGCTGTTATGCGTGATAAAGCAGAAAGCCAAATCCGATGCAAGTTTTCGAAGGATGAACACCTGGAACTATCCACATGGATGGGGGAGCCATATGATAGTTATGAACAAGCAAGCAATGCTATCCACACGATACTTGGTAGCAAATCAACAGAACCTTTTTTCTATGAGGACGGTTTTCACACAAGGGAATAGCTGTCGCTGGTTTGTAACCAGTCACAAAACTTCGCAGAAATAAATAAAATAAGGTGAACTTCCTACATTCATTGTTGCCAATTTCTCTGCATTGCTGGCTAGGAAAAAACTGTATTTTTATTTGCGAGTTAAAAATGATTGAACCGTAGCCGTCGCAGGTGCATTTCTTCGGAAACTTCAACTTCAACAACACCAAAAAACGTATAACAATGAATGAAAATAATGGGATCACCTTCGTATTATGGTTGCTAACGATCGCAGCCAGTATTTGTTCAGGCATGCTGGCATGGCATATCACTGAGCCAGAAAGCTTTTTAGGTGCTTTGGGCTTCTTATTGGTTTGGGGTATTCTTTCTAAGGTAGCACATTTTGTTTTTTTCGGAATTGTATTCGCAATTTTCAATAATAAATAGGTAAATTCATTATGGGACGTCTAATGTTAATTATTTTATTGGTCAGCATGAATTCATGCGATAACGGGTCAAACTATAAACGAATAGGTAACGAACAACTTCAAAAGACTGTCCTCGGTGATTCTGAACAAGTGCTGACTATAAATCAACAAATTATGGTGTACCATGATGCTATCGAAAAAGGTGAATTGGATACAGCGTACGGCTTTTTATATAGTGGTATGATTAAATATCTTCAACTTCAATATTCAAGTGAAAAATTAGACAGTGTCTACTGGATTGATAATGTTCTACGCCCAAGCTATTTAAAGTGGTTAAATGTAAATAGAAAATTGAGGGCTTCGCATATTAAGCCAAATTACATTATAAGAAAAGTTGGCTGTAAAACGGTTAGTAATGGGGCAATAATATATGTTGTTCACACTGCTTTAGAGGCAACCATAAAAGGAGTCAAGATTGCAATGAAACTGCCGTTTAATCGACCTGAATTCACTTGAATCTTTTTTCGATTAAGTGATTGCGGAGCTCCCGCTTGCCTGCTATCACCCATCATCCAAACGTTTTGCTCAAACCTCATTATCTTGCACCAATTTCAAATTCATGCCCTGTAACCACAAATTTCAAAAATACCTTAATCTTGACTTGCTCGACTTTGAGCCGGAAACATTGATTGTTGGCTCTTTTAACCCAGAATGGCCAGAGGATAACCATGCGGAGTGGTTTTATGGCAGAACCGAAGAAAACTATTTTTGGGATGTGCTGCCACGCCTGTATGGCGGAGCGTCGCTTATTAATGCCACCCCGGCCGAATGGAAACAGTTTTGCCACGACAAGAAAGTAGCGCTTACCGACCTTATAAGCTCGCTTGATGATGCTGACCCCAGTAACCCGAAACACCGGAAAATTCTGGGCGGATTTTCCGATAAAGCCATTGAATTCAACTTTGATGACTACATTTATGTAAACATAGTCAAGCTGCTGCAGCGCCACCCAACAATAAAGAACGTGTACCTCACCCGGGGTATGCAGGAGGCCTTCTGGCGGCATTTATGGAACCCTATTGCCTACTATTGCAGCCGCAATAACCTGCGGGAAAGAAAAATACTCACGCCCACGGCCGATTCTGATTACCACCACCAGGCGCATAACGAAGATAACCCTACTAATCAAATACCGCTGTTGGCTGACTATCTTTTACATCGCTGGCAGAGCGAGTGGCATTTTTAATAAAACCTTATTTTTTTGCGTCCACCAATTGCGGATTACCCATCTTGCCCGATTGATAATCAGCAATACACTGCCTTATTTCCTGTTCGGTATTCATAACAAAAGGTCCATAGGCAAACACTGGCTCATTATGCGGCTGACCACCGAGCATTAGTAGCTCCGTACCAGCTTCGCTGTAAATGTTCACAAGGCTTTGCCCGCGCTCGTAAAGCACTACCCGGTTTTGCTCTATTGCCCTCTTGCCTTCGGTTTCAAGCTTCCCATCTATCACGTATATAAAAGCATTGTGTGTAGGGTCGGTGGGTATGCTAAGCCGCGCACCTGGTTGCATTTTTATATGGAAATAGAAGACCGGAAAAAGCGTTTCCACTTTTGATTTTGCACCAAACAGTTCACCCATTACCACATTGGCCGTAAAGTGATCTTCAGCAATGTGCGCCATCTTATCTTGCCTGAAAACAGCCGTTGCCGGCTCTACCATTTTGTGTTTCGCGGGCATATTCAGCCATATCTGGAAGCCATGATACAAACCGCCATCATCGTATAGTTTCTGCCCGGTCTCTTCCATATGTATGGCTCCTCTGCCCGAGGTAAACATCATAAAGTCACCCTTGCCTATCTGCAAGTCATAATTCAGGCTGTCGCGGTGGTGGCCGTTACCGGCAAGGAAGTAGGTAGTGGGGATGATACCTGCATGAGGATGGGCATCTACGCGCAGTGGCTGCTGCCGCGGGTCTACAGACACCGGTCCAAACTCATCGAAGAACACATAGGGGGAAACATAGTCGTTGTTGTCGCCGGCAAATGCCCTTAAAACAGGCAGTGTACCCACCATTGTTTTATTGGCACTAATCACCTGCCTCACCTTACGCTCATTGCCATCGGTAATCATACCAGATGCGGCCTTGAGTATATTGGGCACCGCTATCGCCGCACCTATTATTGCTGACCCCTTTATGAATTCGCTGCGCTTCATATATTCCCTTTCCTGCAAAGGTAAACCAGGCGTGCTATCGAATAATTTTGCCGTAAATGAGTATTTTAAATAGTGATATTGGCCAGTTGTTTAGGGCGATTTCGCATCTACTTTTTTAGGCCGATTGCAAGTTAACAAGCATCTTATGGTAGAGGGTTTTTAGGTAGTTACCATCGTCAGCCAATATTGCATCACCCTTTGTAAGCCAGGATACAGCAAATGCCCAAACAGAAACAGTCTCCATGATAAAAACTACAGGTATATTTTGGAGCCATGTTACTTTTTGAAGTGTTAGAAAATAAACTAATAAAAAAGCTATACTGCCAATAATAATCCATCCACACCAACGGTAAAGAATATTACGCTTCCCTTTTTTCGTGAGCTTTCCATCTACCCTAATTGCAGTCGGTTTATCGGTCCTGGGGAAAAAGCGGATGGATATGATACCCAGCACAACTAAAAAAACACCTGCAAATGTAAGATGCCATTCTACTCTGTTTGCTATTCGGGGCACGACCGGCCGGGGCCGGTGCACGCTTACCGCCAGCCGCTGCTCAAAGCAATGACCCACTGTATCAGTACATATCAAAGTATCTGCCGGGCCACCGATTTTTGTGGCATTCGTGTTAACTATCCCGCTACAATACATGATTTGGTCTGGTTTTCCCTTATCGTGGGCTGTTGGGTTAAATGCAACCAGAAGCGCACAAATACCAGCAAGCGAAGACCACAAACGCTCCCTGGTGCAATAGCCTTTGTAGGTAAGCAGAAAAACGCCAATAACGCTCATTAAAACCACGAAAAAATCTCCTCTTGAGGTATAGTAATAGTCGCTTATTGATGGCAATACTGTAATTTTACCTTGCTCCCTTACCGTAGCAAAAACTAAGAAAACAGGCAACAAAAAACCACATAGACCAATAAGTCTGCGCAGTGCGAGATAGGAGATAATGAGCTCATTGCCTTGTTCCTTCTGCCGGTCACTTCTTCTGTTGGAGATCCTATTTATTTCAACGGTGTTGTTCTCCCTAATGGTATATACAACTCTTGTGTCGGAATCGACCCTTAGAACATTTACATTGCCAACCGCATAACTTAGCTTTTGGCTACCAGGCAATTGCTTTTGCTCAGCCAGCTGCGACAAAATGCTGTTTATTTTACCCGCCTTTTCGCTACTAACAGAATCAATTTGCTTTCTTACTTTGTCGCTTACTATGATCTTATTCATGTTATTTGAGTTTGTTGTTTTCAAAAGCATGCAGCTCAAACACAATACCAAAACACAAACAATAATAAATAAAATAATTTATGCAACGAAAAGGCAAACAATATTTTAATAGTCAATCGACGCTTTTAGCAGAATACTAACCCTTTGGCCTCTTAATCTAACATTTAAATTGAGTGTATTATCAGAATAATTGAATCAAAAGGTTTGATGGCTCCCAAAATGAGCATTTTAGAAAGATAATATGTCCCTTGCTTTTCCCTGCTTAACCTGCTGTTTGTCAGTAATGCATATAACTCAATTCTTGACGCAGTGCGTCAAGAATTGGGTACGGGGCAAGTAGCATCCATACTTATTTGAAAGGAATGGCATATTTATAACCGCGATCAACACCTGCCCAAAGAGAATACCCCCTTCTTACGACAAATCCGCAGCTATAAGCTTCAAAAACTCAGAGCGGGTTTCATTTTTCATAAACTGGCCGCTGAATGCTGATGTTGTGGTCACGCTGTTTTGTTTCTGCACACCGCGCATCATCATACATAGGTGCTGAGCTTCTATTACTACCCCCACGCCGAGCGGCTGCAGGGTTTCCTGTATCACATCCAGGATTTGGTGGGTGAGCCGCTCCTGCACCTGTAGCCGGCGCGCAAAACAATCAACCACACGGGCCAGCTTGCTCAGCCCGGTAATATAGCCATTGGGGATGTAGGCGATATGTGCCTTACCGAAAAAAGGCAAAAGGTGGTGTTCGCACATAGAGTAAAGCTCTATGTTTTTCACCAACACCATTTCACTATATGTTTCTGTAAACTTAGCAGAGCTTAATATGGCCTTTGCATCCATCTCATAGCCCTGAGTGAGGAATTGCATAGCCTTAGCCATACGTTCGGGGGTCTTTAATAATCCCTCCCGGTTTGGG
>CAILMA010000698.1 GCA_903835145.1 uncultured Bacteroidota bacterium | reverse complement strand
GCCGGATAACTTCTTGATGGGGAGAGGGATGCATAGTCAGATGGTGTACTTGATTTAGTCAACGTTCCTTACTTAAAATAAAAATCTTTCTTTCCTTTAAGTATAATATTTTTATACCGCTTTCTTCAACAAACGTTTGTAATACATGTCTCAGCTCCAAACAACGCAGGAATTTTCTGCATTATTCAATAATGTAGCTATAGGCATTATCACAGCCAATTCGCTCGGTGAAATTGTTTTGACCAATCAGTTTGCGCTGAATCAATTTGGTTATTCTGATGGTGAGCTAACAGGGAAAAAGATTGAAACCTTAATTCCGTCCAGATTTAACCCGCACCACGTGCAGCACCGCGACAAGTATTTTCATCACCCCTACAGCAGGTCCATGGGTATAGGCATGGACTTATTCGGTCTAAAAAAGAACGGTGAGGAGTTTCCGGTGGAGGTAAGCTTGAGTCCCTTTACTACCAGCGAAGGTGCATTCGTTATGGCGTTCATCAGCGATATTACCATCAGAAAAAATGCAGAATTTGCACTGGTGAAATTGAATCAGGAGCTGGAACAAAAAGTAAAGGACCGCACAGAATCGCTGATTCTGGCTCTCGAAAAAGAAAAAGACCTAAACGAGCTTAAATCTCGTTTTGTATCCATGGCGTCACATGAATTCAGAACGCCACTAAGCACCATCTTGTCCTCAGCATACCTCGCACTAAAGTACGAAGCTACCACCGAACAACCGAAGCGCGAAAAACACATGAATCGAATTGTTTCATCGGTAGAACTGCTTACCGATATACTCAACGATTTCCTTTCCCTTGGCAAAATAGAAGAGGGTAAAATACAGGTGAGGTTAACTGATGTAGATATTGTTGACTGCATCAATACCGTCATCAGCGAAATGAGTGCCAACCTTAAAATGGGGCAGGCTTTTGTATACCAGCATAGCGGAAAGAAAACCCTTTGCTCCGATACATCACTAATACGGCATATTATAATGAACTTATTTTCCAATGCAGTTAAGTTCTCGCCGGAAAACGCACCTATTGAAGTCGCTTCCGGATGGGAGGGCGATTTATTGTTTATTTCAGTTAAAGATAGTGGCCTTGGTATTTCAAATGAAGATCAGCAACATTTATTTGAGCGCTTCTTCCGTGGCAACAATGTCTCAAATATTCAGGGCACCGGTCTGGGCTTGCACATTATAAAAAAATATGCCGAACTGATTGAGGGCACGATTATTTGTAGAAGTGAGATTGGTACGGGTTCTGAATTTATTGTATCTTTAAAAAGCATTCTTTAAAATATGAAAACCGTTTTATTAATAGAAGACAATGACGACATACGCGAAAATATGTCTGAAATTATAGAATTGGCTCATTACAACGTCTTAACAGCTGCCGACGGCAAGCAAGGAGTGGCTATGGCTCAGAAACACAAACCGGATCTAATAGTATGCGATATTATGATGCCCCTGTTAGACGGCTATGGCGTGCTCCATATGCTGCACAACAATCCCGATTTGCAGAATACACCCTTCATTTTCCTTACTGCAAAGGCGGAACGTGCCGAAATAAGAAAAGGTATGGAATTGGGGGCAGATGATTACATCACAAAACCGTTTAGCGGCACTGAGTTGCTTAATGCTATTGAAGGCCGCCTTAAAAAGGCTGACCTCATAAGGCTACAGTTTTCCCCCGATATTAACGGTCTCAACAGCCTGATACAAACAGTTAGTGGCACAGAAGCAATGAAGAAATTCATTGAGAACCGTGATAGCAACACGGTAAAGAAAAAACAGGTTATCTATACCGAGGGCAACCACGCCTTCAGGTTATACTATATTCAGGAAGGAAAGATTAAAACCTATAAGTCTAATGACGATGGAAAGGAACTTATAACTGGCATCTACACTGCCGGAGATTTTCTTGGGCATGTTGCCTTGCTCGAGGGCAGCAGCTACAAGGAAACAGCAGAAGCACTTGAAGACACGGACATCACTTCAATACCCGCAGAAGAATTTGAAGAGCTCATCAACAACAACCGCGATGTGATGAAGAAATTCGTGCAGATGCTCGCTAAAAACGTATCTGAAAAAGAACAGTTATTACTCGATATTGCCTACAATTCACTTCGTAAAAAAGTAGCCGATGTACTCATACGTATTTATAAAAAATACAATGGTGGCACCATCGAGAAATTTAGCATAGACCTCAGCCGCGAGAATCTTGCTAATCTTGCTGGCACAGCAAAAGAATCCCTCATCCGTACACTTAGCGATTTTAAAGACGAAAAATTAATCGACATCAACCACGGTAACATAGCAATTCTCAACGTGAAGAAGCTTGAAAATATGGTGAACT
>CAILMA010000697.1 GCA_903835145.1 uncultured Bacteroidota bacterium | reverse complement strand
TTGGGCCAAAACAATATAAAAACACGTAAAATAAATGATTGCTTGAAAAATAAAAAATATATTACGACGGCAAACGCTCAATAAAAAAGCAACTCAGAGAAACACTCAGATAAAATAGAGAGTTTTTAGAGATACCCTTAAGTTATCACTTCTGTTCAGCCCAGTGCTACGGAAGCATTCACCCATTCAGCATCAAACTTTGCATTGAATTTTTCATAGAAGCGCAGTGCAGGTTCGTTCCATTCCAGCACCTGCCATACAATTCCGTTAAACTTTCTGGTTTCCGCTTCGCTTATCAGCGCCTGCATCAGCATTTTGCCGAGCCCCTGCCCCCGGGCAGCTTCTGTTACTACTATATCTTCAAGGTACATTCTCTGCCCCTTCCAGGTGGAGTATCGTATGTAGTATAGTGCAAAACCCTTAATCTCCCCGTCAACTTCTGCAACAAATGCCCACCACACCGGGTTGGGACCGAAGCCACTCTCCTCAAAATGATTCATGGTTACCGTTACCTCATCGGGGGCGCGCTCATATAGTGCCAGCTCCCTTACAAGTTCCATCATTTGCGGGCAATCTTCGCGTTGTGCTTTCCTTACAGTAATCGTTGGCATAATGTTAATGTAATTCTGAGTTGCAATACTAAGTGATGGAGCACGTTATTCCAAGCTATAAGTCAACGATTCTTTCTCAAAAATTTAGCCAGATGTAACACCCTTACTTTTAATTGTATAAATTTAACCGGTTTAAAAACGCTGAAAAACAAACATGAGCACACAAGGCGAAATTTTATGGGTGGATGATGAGGTGGAATCACTGAAATCACAAATTCTATTTCTGAAAAATAAAGGATATGCAGTAACACCGCTCACTAACGGCTACGATGCACTGGAACTGCTTAAGGAAAAAATAGTTGATGTAGTATTGCTCGATGAAAGTATGCCTGGCCTTACCGGGCTGGAGACTCTTGCTAAAATAAAGGAAATGCTGCCTAACCTGCCAGTGGTGATGGTGACGAAAAATGAAGCTGAAAACATAATGGAGGAGGCACTTGGCTCCCAGATTACCGACTACCTCATAAAGCCGGTGAACCCTAATCAAGTGCTGCTTTCGCTGAAAAAAATAATGGATGGCAAAAGGTTGATATCTGAAAAGACAACGGTTGCCTACCAGCAGGATTTCCGCAACCTGTTTATGGCACTTAACGATAACCCTAACCACGATGAGTGGAAAGAACTCTACAAAAAACTGGTTTATTGGGAACTTGAGATCACCAAGAGCGACAGTGCCGAAATGATGGAGGTACTGCAAACCCAAAAATCTGAAGCCAACACAGAATTCTTTAAATATATAAGTAAGAACTACGCCACCTGGATTAAGGACAATGGTAAAACGGGCCCACTGCTCTCTCACCGTTTATTTGAAACGAAGATAGCACCAAACATAAAACCAGGCCAGCCCACCTTTATGGTAGTGGTTGACAATCTCCGGTTTGACCACTGGAAAGCCTTCCAGTCTATTATTTCTGAGTCGTTCCGCATTACCGATGAAGATATGTTTTACAGCATATTGCCAACCGCTACCCAGTACTGCCGCAATGCCATATTTGCGGGTATGCTGCCAATAGATATTGAAAAACACTTCCCGCTTGAGTGGAAAAACGACGACGAAGACGGCGGTAAGAACTTATATGAAGAGTTTTTCTTTGCCAACCAGCTGAAGCACCTGAAAATGGACAAGCTCAAATGGCAATATGTAAAAATAACCAATAATGATGATGCCCGTTCGCTTGAAGACAATATACACAACTACCTTACTAACGACCTGACGGTAATAGTTTACAACTTCGTTGATATGCTTTCGCACGCACGTACAGAGATGGAGGTGCTTAAAGAACTTGCCGGTGACGAAATATCTTACCGCTCTCTGGTTGTAAGCTGGTTTGAACACTCCCCGCTGCATAGGGCACTGCGCAAGATATCAGAAAAGAACATTCAGCTGTTTATGACTACTGACCATGGTAGCGTGAAAGTGAAAACGCCGAGCAAGTGCGTTGGCGACCGGCAAACGACGGCAAACCTGCGTTACAAGCACGGCCGCAACCTGCAATTTGAGAATCGGGATGTACTGGCCTTTCGCGACCCAAAACTGGCTGGCCTGCCTACACCGAATGTGAGCTCGTCGTTCATTTTTGCGAAGGAAGACGTGTTCCTTTGCTACCCTAACAACTATAATTACTTCGTGAATTATTATAAGAATACTTTTCAGCACGGTGGCATTTCTATGGAAGAAATGATCATTCCTATAATAAGGATGGAAAGCAAGTAATCTAATTTGCCACGGTAATCTACATCAGGGGTAATGCTTTTTATAAGTTCTAAAATGCTCAATACAAATCGTATTGGGCATTTTTCTTGTGGACAATGTGGTTAAGACGACAAAAGTCTACTTCCACAACAAATTGATAATCATCTTATTATGGAGGTTTTTACATTTTCTTCAATAAAGCGAAGATTTTTCTTCAGTTAAATACAGATTTTTCTTCACCGTAATAAATAAACTGCTTACCTTTGCAACATATAAAATGAATATGTTTAAAAGACCCCATTTAGCATTGCTCGTAAACAGGATTAAAGAACCGAGAAAGTTCATAAATGTGCTATTGGGGCCACGGCAGGTTGGTAAGACAACACTTATAGAGCAGTTGACCAGCCAAATAGAATACCCCACCTTATTTGTAAATGCTGACGAAGCCGACAGCATATCGGGAGCAGCATGGATAGACAGGCAGTGGGAATCAGCAAGAATTCAGTTAAAAGCCAATGGAGCGACTGATTTTGTACTCATATTCGATGAAATACAAAAGGTGAAAGAATGGAGCACAACTGTTAAGAAAAACTGGGACTATGACTCGTTGAAAAGGCTGAATATAAAAATAATCATTCTCGGCTCGGCACAACTGCTGTTACAAAAAGGGCTTACAGAAAGCCTTGCAGGTCGTTTTGAAATAATACGCGTTAACCATTGGTCGTTTTCGGAAATGGAAGCTGCATTTGGAGTAACACCACAACAGTATGCTTGGTTTGGCGGATTTCCGGGAGCCACCCACTTAATAAATGATGAAAGACGATGGAAAACCTATGTAAATGATGCCCTGATAGAAACAACACTTTTGAAAGACATATTGATGATGGAGCGGATAGATAAGCCGGCGTTGCTGCGCCAGTTATTCGACCTATCCTGCCATTATTCGGGCCAGATATTGTCGTTCAATAAAATGCTTGGGCAACTACAAGAAGCTGGCAATGGCAGCACGCTGAACCACTACCTGCACCTGCTGGATGGAGCAGGCTTTGTAAGTGGGATTTCGAAATACTATAAAGACACAATTCACCAGAAAAACTCGATACCGAAACTACAAGTATTGAACACCGCATTCATAGCCGCCCGAAGCGTAAAGCGCTTTACCGAAGTTGTGGAGCAACCTCAGGAATGGGGAAGGGTAATAGAATCGGTGGTGGGGGCACACCTCATGAATTGCGCTTTTGAGGGCGAGTACAAAGTGTACTATTGGCGCGAGCGAAATGATGAAGTGGACTTTGTGCTGCAAAAAGGAACGCAGATAATAGGTATAGAAGTTAAAAGCGGGCTGAGCAAGCCCACGAAGGGGATGCATGTTTTTCAGGGCCTTTTTCACCCTCAAAAAGTGATAATGGTTGGTATTTCTGGCATTCGCTGGGAAGAGTTTATTAAAATAAACCCGGGTGAGCTGTTCTAGTGAAAATATAGAAAAACCTGCATCTTCACTAATCTGCGCCACTTCAATTTCGGCCTAATTGTTTTGATAAAAAGATCAATAAGAACTGGCGGAATGGGTGGGTGTTATCTTGGAAAATCCTCTCAAATTGAACCTCCCAATACGCTTGTTTTTGTTGAGGTGGAATATTTTTTTGAGCATTCAGAAGACCAGTCAGGAAAGTCTTTCTCCTGTCTTGGATTAATATTGGATGATTGAGGTTCAATATCTCGATAAATGCCACAACCTGTTGTTTAATCTGTTCTGATAGACTGGGTTTGGGCACAATACTGCCATCTGCATTTGCTTGAAAATAGGCATGGTTAGCATTTTTTTTAACAGTGGCATTTTGATAAAATATCACCTCTGGCAAGAGCTTGCTACCCCTCTCCTTGTCACAATGCCTTCGACCACTCTCTGGGTCTTTGATGGAATTAGCACAAACAGCAATCAAATTAAAATAATTTGTTGACAACCCCAAATTGTGTTCTTTTGGAATTAAGTGCTCAATGGAAGAATTTATAACACTAATTGCTTTTTGGCAATAAGCACATAGACCGTTTTGCTCCTCTATTAAATGCTCCCTTGCGAAGCGGATTTGGTCGCTAATGGCATGATAATCAGCTTTATAATCATAGGAAACTCGACTGCCTTCGTCTGTGACAATCGAAAACCAGTCGCTCCATTTTCCGGGCGGCTGTTTACTTTTAGATATGTACTGCATCAGTTTGTACTTTGTTGAATTTTTTCCATTCCCATAGGGATATTGCTTGTTGAATTTCGGCATCATCGATGCCAATTAAATTTGTCAGTTCAGAAAGCAGTTGATTGATCTCTTGCTCAGAGGCATTTTCATCTATCAACCGGAGCAACAAATCAACTTTCTTTTGGGTAGCGACATTGCGGTCAGTAGCGCCAAGCACATCTCTTAACACTGCATCGATTTGCCTGCCGAAGTACTTTTCCTGAGGCACACAAATTTGATCATCAGCGATAATATATAATGTACCGTTTTCAAAATTTGCTACTACAGTTGGGCTGTGGGTAGTAATAAAAAATTGGACCTTTGGAAATAAATCTTGCAACAAACGAATTGCTTTTGACTGCCATTTGGGGTGTAAGTGTAAGTCAATTTCATCGATTGTGACAACACCAGTAACGTCAGTCGATATTTGTTCCAGTGACATCCAAGGGTTTAATTGAGAAGCACGCCATACCAAATCTATGATTAAGAAAATTAAGTTTCTGAAGCCATCAGAATAATAGGAAATCGGCAAATCATGTTCCTTGTCATACTGTATAAAAAGCTCATTTTCAAAAAAAGGGTTTTGATATATTTTTAGTGCAAAGTTATCCGGAAGTTCGTTAAATCTAATTAGCGTTTTCCGGATAGCTGAGTCTACGTTATCAACAATCAAATCGCTACTTATAATGTCTTTAATTTGCTTGGTAGCCCTGAGTGTGACTGCTTTACCGAGCCAATCATTTAGAACTTGCTTTATTGCAGGTTCTTTCAGACATTGCAGGTATCCATTTCGCCGTCCGGCACTGGGGTCAAATTTCTGTTTTGCCGACTGACTTGAGTCCTTAAATAATCTTTGGGTAGAATAATAAGAAATCAAAGGTGCCGGTATTTCATCGCCAGCTGTATCAAATGCTTTAAAAAACTGAGCTCCATAATCAGCAGCTGCCTTTAGTCCTTTATCAGAATTTGTTTTTGTTTTACTTGAAATAGTCCTTGTCCATTCGCCTATCGACGGTGATTTTGCAATAACGGCAGTAGACAATTCTCTAACAGGGAATGGCTGCCCTTCTCGTCTTGTAATTTTAATTTCATCAAATTCAATAGCCCGTTGCATTTTTTGTTCCTGTGAAGCAAAAAAACCGCCTACAGCTACATTGATAGCTTCCAGTATAGATGTTTTGCCACTTCCATTAGTACCTACCAAAAGGTTAACACCGGGTTGAAACGCAACCGAAATTTCGCCGAAATTTTTAAAATTTTCTAACTTGAGGTGCTCTATATACATACTTTTCAACTCTTTAGGTCCAAGACTAATCAGATTGTTTTTTACGATGGTATACCTGTCTGAAAAATGAAATCAGCATTGATTCTCCATTTTCGAATAGACATTTTAAAATTAGTAAAAAAGTGAAGCCGAATTCAGATACACACTACCTCGCCTTTCCTATCCACTGTTCGGGATTCAACTTCACAGAGCCCTTTTTACCGTTAGATTTCCAGATTTGGAACTTTATGGTGGGCTCACCTTCAAAGTTTTCAGCAACCACACCTATTGTTTGCAATGTATTGATGTGCTGTCCTTTGTTAACAGATGTGGATGCGAGGTTATTATATACAGTAAAATAGTTACCGTGGGCAATTACTACTATTTTATTCCCCTCTACGGTGATAACACTGGTTACAGTGCCTTCAAATACAGCCCTCACCGGGGCATTAGGAGAAGTACGTATGTCTATCCCGGGGTTCTCTTCAATTACAAATTTCGCTATTGGGTCAGGGTGAGTACCAAAGTGATCTGAGATATAACCTTGTGTTACCGGCCAGTATAATTTTCCTTTGTTACCCTCAAAATTGGCCGCAAGGGCCACGTCCGTTGGCGTAAGCATCAGTGGAGCAGCTTCGGGTTTAGGCGCTTTGGGGGCCGATGGGTTGTTTACATACACGTCGGGGGCGGGCTTGCCGGGCACAGCCTTGGCAGGCGTCGCAGGTTTGGCTGCAGCTGGCTTAGCTGCGGCAGCCTTGGCTTCAGCATCCAGTCGTTTCTTTTCCTCGTCCTGTGCTCTTTTCAGCGCTGCAGCCATTTCGCGCTCTATGATGTCATTAATCGCTTTGTTCACACGGGCAGCCACCTTCCTGTTTTCGTCGGCTTTTTTCTGCAATTCAGCCTCGCGGCCTTTCAGATCCTGAATAGCGTTGTTCTTTTCCTGCATATCGCCCTGCAAGGCCTGACTTTGCTGCTTTTGTGAATTCAGCAACTGATCTTTTTCCTCTTTTTCCTTGTTAAGGTCGCCTATCTTATGTTGTATCTGGTCTTGTGTCTGGTGTATCTGGTCTACCTGCTGTTTCCTGAAATCTCTGAATTTTTTCAGGTATTTCATGCGTCTTACTGCGTCATTAAAATCGCTGGAAGAAAATAGGAACGCCAGCATATCGTAGGAGCTGCGGGTTTCATAAGAATACCTGATAGACTGCGCATACCGCACTTTCAGCATTTCCAGCTTTTGCTTTAGTGTGAGAATCTCTTTCGAGGAAAGCACAATGGTATTGTCAATATTGCCTATCTCCTGATTTATATTTGAAATCAGGTTTTGTCGCTGAGCAAGCTTGTATTGCAAAGCACGCACCTGACTTACTGTTGCATTTTTATTTTTCTTAATTTCATCGAGCTGATGCTCCGTTTCATTGATGGCGTCCAGTATTTCCTTCTTTTTTGCTTCAAGCTGCGCCTTTGTGGGTGGCACGTAGTTGTTGTTGTACCTTATTGACGTTTGCTCCTGTGGTTGCTGAGCTCTGGCAGCTACCGTTAGAGCAAGACACAATACAACAAACAGGTAGCCTTTTCGCATGAGCAAATTAAGTGAGAAACAAATATAGCCAATTAAACGGCTGAAGGTATGTGCCACCTGCTTTTTTGGATAATTTTATCAATTTCAACATTAAAGCATCGTTTTAGGTGATTATTGTAAAACTTTGTTTTCTTTTGTAGGAAAGAAAAATACTATGTTATATAGCATGACCGGTTTTGGCCGGGCAGAGGCAACGATTGAGCGCCGACAGGTAGTGATAGAGATAAAGGCTCTTAATGGCAAGCAATTTGAAGTAATGACAAAATTGCCGCCCATTATCCGCAATTACGAGTTCGACATAAGAAATATACTTAATAATATTTTACTCAGGGGCACTATCGATTTATCTATTGCTATAAAGCAGGAAGGTGCCTCAAAGCCAATGATAGTGAATACTGACCTTGCTTTATTTTACTACCAGGGTATGAAGCAGATCTCCAGCCAGATAGGTCTGCCGGAAGATAACATCATCTCTACGCTCATGCGTATGCCTGAGGTTGTGGCACCTGATCAGGATGCCCTGCCAGAGGAAGACTGGATAAAAATAAAGGAAGTGGTGATACTGGCTGCCAATAACCTTATGGAGCACCGCAAGCACGAAGGAGAAGTACTTTACAAGGACATACACTCCCGTATTGATAACATAGAAAACCTCCTCGCTAAAGTACTGCCACTGGAGGCAGAACGAACTGAGCGGATACGTGCTAAACTGGATCAATGGCTTGAAGATGCGGTAGGCAAGCAAAAAATAGACCCAAACAGATTTGAGCAGGAGATGATTTACTACCTGGAGCGCATGGACTTTTCAGAAGAAAAAACCCGACTGAAACAACATTGCCAGTATTTTCATGACACTGTAAACAACAAAGACGCAGCAATAGGCCGGAAACTCAACTTTATAGTACAGGAGATAGGCCGGGAAATAAATACCCTTGGAGCGAAAGCCAACCATGCCGAAATACAGCAGATAGTTATAAACATGAAGGACGAACTGGAAAAAGCGAAAGAACAGATCATGAATATTCTATAGCCACAATTATACTACACTGATTTTAAAATTTTTACAAAAAAGTCAGCCTTCTTGAGCATTAAAAAACGTAAATATCTCGTTGCTGTAGTTGCTTGCTTGCTCCTGCTAAATGTAGCGGGGTGCTACTCGTATAAGAAAGTGCCGGCTAAAGACCTTGAAATAGTGAAGCAAGTAAAGCCGCTCGATGTGATTATAGTGCCGGGCGTCCCCTTTAAAAACAACAGTTGGGATTCGGTAATGAAATCGCGGGTGCTGTGGTCTGTGATTTTGTATAAAAACGGCTATACTAAAAACATCATTTACTCCGGGGGCGCTGTGTATAGCCCCTGGTTTGAGGCAAAAATTATGGGCTTGTATGCCATGCAAATGGGTGTACCGGCAGACCATATATATTATGATACGCTTGCACGCCATAGCTCAGAAAACGTGTATTACTCCTACCTGCTGGCACAAAAATCAGGGTTCAAATCTATTGGCCTTGCCACTGATCCATTTCAGGCAGGCCTGCTCAGGAGCCTGTGCCGAAAGAGATTTGAAACACATATTTACCAGCTTCCCTATGTACACGATAGCGTGGTGAAGTACAATTACCTGAACCCGGTTATAGACCCTGCATCGGCTGTCGCCGGCAAAGACTTTATCTCTATCACCGATAAAGAAGGCTTCTGGCAGCGCTTTAGAGGCACCCTGGGCAAGAATATAAAATGGAACCAGTATGAGCATGGCAGGGTTGGTCCCCTTTGACTTGCAAATTCCACAAAGAATATTCAGCGCCACCGATAAGCTGATGGGAGGACAGTGCTAAGCCGATGCGACCAGTTTTATAAATATTTAAGTTGCTATCTTCGCACCCTAAACAATATTTAATGAACCGAACCATACAATCGGCGCTGATTTCTGTTTTTAATAAAGAGGGGCTGGAGCCAATAGTAAATAAACTACATGCGCTTGGTGTGAGCATATACTCTACTGGCGGCACACAAACATTTATAGAGAAAATGGGTATTCCCTGCACTCCGGTAGAGCAGGTTACAGGCTACCCTTCTATATTGGGTGGAAGGGTAAAAACCCTGCATCCGGGAGTATTTGGCGGCATCCTTGCCCGTCGCTCTCTTGATACCGATATGCAGCAGGTTGTTGAATACAATATACCGCTGATAGATTTGGTAATCGTAGACCTTTACCCGTTTGAGGATACTGTAAAGCAGACAACTGACGAAGCTGCAATAATAGAAAAAATTGATATAGGCGGCGTTTCGCTCATAAGGGCTGCGGGTAAGAATTTTGCAGATGTTTGCATCGTTGCTTCTAAAAACCAATACGAACCGCTCCTTCAGTTGCTTGAAGCCGGCAATGGAAAGACAACAATCGGCGACCGCAAGGCCTTTGCATCTGCTGCTTTTGCAGAGTGCGCGCATTATGATGTTGCTATTTCAACCTACTTCAATACCAAGCACGAACACGACAGCTACCAAATATCGCACGGCAATAAACAAGTGCTCAGGTATGGCGAAAACCCACACCAGAAAGCTGAGTTTTATGGTAACCTCAACGGACTGTTCGAGAAGCTGAATGGCAAGGAGCTTTCTTACAACAACTTGGTGGATATCGATGCTGCCTGCCAGTTGATACAAGAATTTTCAATGCCTGCATTTGCCATTATTAAGCACACTAACGTATGTGGTGTGGCAGTGCGCGAAGACGTGAGTCAGGCGTGGGACGCAGCTCTTGCAGCGGACCCTGAAAGCGCATTTGGCGGGGTGCTCATCACAAATCAACCCATTGACGTTGAAACTGCGACTAAAATAAATGAACTGTTTTTCGAGATACTGATAGCTCCTGCGTATGATGAAAGTGCGCTTACGTTGCTCAAGAGCAAGAAAAACCGTAACATATTACAGCAACGCACCAAAATGACCCATGAACGCGAATACAAGCGCATACTTGGTGGCGTGCTGGTGCAAGATGCTGACGATAAAAACTACCTGCACTGGAAAGAAGCCGGCAGCCGCAACTGCACCGCAGCAGAAGAAAATGACCTTGTGTTTGCAAACCTCGTTTGTAAACACCTGAAATCTAATGCTATAGCAATAGTAAAAAACAGGCAACTGATAGGCAAGGGTTGCGGACAAACCAGCCGTGTAGACGCTATGAAACAGGCACTGGATAAATCGCGCCAGTTTGGTTTTACGCCAGCGGGTGCAGTGCTTGCCTCCGACGCTTTTTTCCCGTTTGATGACTGTGTGCGCCTTGCACACGAGGCAGGTATAACTGCTGTTATTCAGCCGGGTGGCTCTGTAAGAGACAAGGACACTATTCAGTTTTGCCAGGAAAACAACCTTGCATTGGTGCTTACAGAGACCCGCCATTTCAAACATTAGCAGGCGTGTGTTCGGCTCAAAAAGTAGCGAACGTGTAAAAAATATAGAGGGTGTTGTTTTTTAAACCAAAACTCCTACCTTTGCCGTCCGTTTGACGCGGGTGTGGTGAAATTGGTAGACACGCTAGACTTAGGATCTAGTGCTGCGAGGCTTGGGGGTTCGAGTCCCTCCACCCGCACAGAATGTAAGAGCGAAAGAAACAGGGCGAATAGCTGTGTGGCTTTCGTTCTTTTTCTTTGTGGTAAACGGGGGAACTCCCTGCATTTTGCCAACTAACAAATCATAGTCTGATTGGTGAATAAATGAAATTTGAACAAAGATGCCTAACTTTACACCAACCGTCGTGTTTTATGAAACTACTTTTGGATATTAAGGACAGTAAGGCTGATTTTCTTCTGGAATTGCTGCAAAGTTTCCCATTTGTAAAAACAGAGACCCTCACGCAGTCAAAAGCACAATTCTTACTGGATCTGAAAGGTGCTACGCATGAAGTCGGATTGGCCAAAGAAGGTAATAGTAAACTGCAATCGGCAAGAGATTTTTTAGATGAGCTTTAGTTTTAAAGTCATCACTGTCACAGAGGCCGAAATCAAGCAGCTTCTAAAATTTCTTCCCTGAAATATTTGGTGAATCGTATTGCAGAACTAATCTGAAGGTTCGGCTTGTCCTTTTCTTAATGGTATTTATTCACTATTCAATCGGTGGATATCATCATTGTACATGCCTGTGTAAAATCAATAGCGCAAAAACAATTCTTTCACACCCTCCCACAGAAATAACAATTCGCAAATAAATGGTTAATATTGGCAGCAGGTGGCGGGTGCAGCAATCTTTAAATCAATATGAATGTTGTATCTTCGCACCCTTTATTGAAAAACGTATGCAGCCATCATTAATGACAGGCTGTTTTTTTAACTAAAAAATTTGATACAATAATGGCTATTGTTACCCGTGAAAATATCGGTACACTGCACGATATATTAAACGTAAAGCTGGTAAAGGAAGATTACATGCCAACTTTCGAAAAAAGATTGAAGGAGTTTGCGAAAACTGCCAGTGTTCCCGGTTTCAGAAAGGGAATGGTGCCTTCGAGTCTTATCCGTAAGATGGCCGGGCAATCCATTTTCAACGAAGAAGTAATGAAATCAGTTTCAAAAGAACTGGAGAACTATGTTAAGAGCGAGCGCATTGCCATCTTTGGCCAGCCTTTGATACTCAACAACAATGATGTTCGGTTAAATATGGCTCAGCCTGATGATGTGAAAGTGTCTTTTGAAATAGGTCTGAAACCACAATTCACTATCCCGGCTATTGATAACAAAGCAAACATCGTAGCCTACCGCATTATTGTAAACGATAAGATGGTAGCTGATGAAACTAAACGCCTTTGTGAGCGCTACGGCAGAGAAGAAGAACGCGAAGCAGTAACAACTACCGAAGACATCATACATTGCACCTTCGAAAAATGCGATGCCGATGGCAATGTAACCGATACCAATAAAGTAGAAAGAAGTCTGGTACTGAACAAATTCCCAGCTAAGCTACAGGAAATGCTGATGGGTAAAATTGCTGGTTCGGTTGAAGTATTCCGCCCTAACGACGTTTGCACCGAGGTCGAGCTACCTACTTTCCTTCGCGACGGCCTCAACGCTGGTAAGGAAGATGGTGGCAATTACTACCTGCTTACCCTTGTAAAAGCTTGCGAACTGTTCCCGATAGAAGTTGGCTTCGAATTGTACTCAAAGTTGTTCCCTTCTAAAGTGATACAGGATGAAAATGAGTTCAAAGATTTGCTGAGAAACGAATTGCAGCTGGAATATGACCGCATAGCAAGCGAGCGCATGCACTCTGAAATTTTTGAGACGCTTGTGCACACTACACCTATCACCTTGCCAATTCCTTTCCTGAAACGCCTGATGAGGGATAACAGCGAAACACCGATGACCTTTGAGCAAGTGGACGAACAATTCGGAAACTTCGAACACCAACTCCGCTGGCAGCTGATTTCAGAAAAAATCATTGAGCAGAACAAAATATTTGTTTCAAGGGAAGAAGTTTCCAATGAAATAAAAGCAAGACTTTCATCTTACTATGGTATTGACATGGACGAAGAACTGCCATGGATTACCAGCTATGTAGAGAAAGCTATGAAGGATGAAAAATTACTGGAAGAAACGTTTAACCGCTTGCTTACCAGCAAAATCTTCCGCACACTGGAGACTCAGTTCAGCTCACAACTAACTGAAATTGAAGAAGACGAATTTTTCAAACTACCTCATCCACACAGCCTGTTTCACCAACATCATGAGCACGAAACTGCACATGATCACGCACATTAATTCTTTTAAAAACGTAGATATTTCCGAACAACGGGTGCCCTGGCATCCGTTGTTTTTTTGTGAGCATCCTAACCAACAGGTCAGAAAATAAAATTCCCAAAATAGGTATATTTGTGTTGCACACCCCTCAGTAACAATCAATAACAGGAACGCAAAATGGAACAACAACCGAGAATAAAAGTACCCCTTACAGCAACAGATAAAGTTGTTGAGTTTGTAGGGCTGCTTTTATTTGTGTTCCTATGGTCGTTTGCTGCCTGGGCTTATACGAGATTGCCAGACTCCATCCCCACCCATTTCGATGGGGCCGGGAAACCCAATGACTGGAGTGGCAAAGCATCCATCTTCCTGTTGCCAGCCGTGGGTACATTTCTGGCTTCAGTGATGACTGGCTTAACCCGAGTCCCGCACCTATACAACTACCCGACGCAAGTAACGGCAGAAAATGCTGAAAAGCTCTACCAGCTTGGCACGGGAATGATTAGGTTCCTGAAAACCGGACTGCTGGCCCTGTTTACCGCCATAACCCTTGCTACCTATACAACCGCCTCTGGTAGCACCGATGGTCTTGGCGTGTTGTTTATGCCTGTTGCTCTGGGGCTCCTCTTTATACCGCTCGGCTACTACACGGTAAAAATGGTGAAAATCAGAAAGCAATAAACAGGGTATCTTCGCGCTATAACAAGCTGCTCCACAATGACCACCCAATACGGCATCATAGGCTATCCACTCGGCCATTCTTTTTCACCTGCATTCTTCCAGGCTAAGTTTGCGGCAGAAGGCATTGATGCCCGGTACAGTTTGTATCCCATTGAGTCAATCGATGGGTTTACGGGGCTTCTTCAAAATCAGCCGGGCCTGCGTGGGCTTAATGTAACCATACCTTATAAAGAGGCAATAATACGCTACCTCAGTAACCTTACCACCGAGGCACGGGAGGTAGGTGCTGTGAATTGTATCGCCATTAACAATGGTGTTACAACCGGTCACAATACCGACATTATTGGCTTTGAGCGAAGTCTTACCCCGTTGTTGCAAAACCACCATACGGCGGCACTCGTTCTTGGCACAGGGGGTGCATCAAAGGCTGTAATTTATGTACTTAAGAAATTGGGCATCGACTATTCGCTGGTCTCGAGAACGAAGGCGGAAGGCACCATTACCTACGGCGACTTGAGCGGCGACATCGTATCAAAAAGCAAGTTGATCATCAATACTACCCCACTCGGCATGCATCCGCATACGAGTGCCTTTCCTGCACTGCCTTATGAAAATGTAGGCGCGGAGCATCTGCTGTATGACTTGATTTATAACCCGGCTGAAACCCGGTTCCTGAAGATAGGTCGCGAGCATGGAGCTACAACAAAGAACGGGTTAGAGATGCTTGAATTGCAAGCCATTGCCGGATGGAAAATCTGGACCACTACCTGAGCAGAATCCAGCTGTCGAACCCGTTAATAATAGGTGAATTGCTGCTGGTATGCTCGTCTTTCACTATTATACTAAGTACAATGATACGCAGCTTTATTGGGCCAGCGTGATCCACGGTAAGCTCCTCCGTAGGCAATTGATTGAATTGCATGTTGCTGTAGTCAACGGTTTTCGCCCTTAGTCGTTTTACAAGCCCGTTGAGGTCCACTTTGTCCAGTACTTTGTCGTTCCTGCTCAGCGTAAGGTACACGAGGCTGTCTTGTTCCATTATATTCACAGCGAGCGAATCGCTGGCAGAGGGGTAGATATAGGTTTTCTCTCGGTAGGGTGAATGCTGATACCTGCAAATGCGCCTGAATCCAGCCACATTAACACCCTTGCGGCTTTCAGAACTAAAGCGCAAATCGGGCGGGTTGCCACCTCGTTCCTGTTCAAAATTTTTGTTGGTGAGCTTAACAGGTGGCGGTGGTAGCTTGTGCGCACTCAGGATTTCCATCAATTGCGTTGTCTGCGCGGCATGGCGGCTATAACCCGCGTAAAAGCTATTTACGGTGTTCCTGTCTGCAACGGTTGCAAACCCTTTTAAATCCAGCGCAAAAATCTCCTGCAAGGCAGGTATCGCGTTCCGCGCTGCAAAATAATCAATGATGGCACTGGCCCGGGCTTCGTCAGCATCTTGCAGCGTTACATCAGAAGCCACTACTTTCTTCCCCGGCTCCCATATTTTGTTCTTTTGCAAGATATTTTCCAGCCTGTGCAACTGGCTGCGTTCTGACACCGAAAATACACTCCACGGCCCCAATAGGCTAAGGATACCAATAACAACCAGCGATTGCGGTACGATGCTGATTCTTTTGCGCGACGAAAAAATGAAGTACAGTGAAACGAAGCACAGCCACCCTGCCATGATAGCAAGATAGTACCGCGACTCGGTAATACCATACTGACTTACCCGGGCATAAACGGCCAAAAAAAGTAAAACCACCAACGGCAATGTGGCGACAAAAAAGAAACGGGAAAACAACCTTACCCAACCGTTTTCTTCACTATTGCGCAGAGGGCTCACGAGCAGCACCGCCAGTATGCCCAGCACTGCATACCACATAATCAATAGGCTAACATAGCCCCTGGGCAGGCTCATTATGTTTATTATCTTAAAGCTGTAAGCATACAGTATGGCCATGTATAAGGTTACAATGGGCATCAGGATATACTGCGTAAAGATCTTCAACGACTTAGGGAAGGTGGTTTCGGTACTCAGCTCTTCAAAATTTGATGGAACACCCGCAACAAAGAACCAGGTGTTAAAGATGCCTATGATAAAAATGAATAGCTTGGCGTAAATGGTTGCTTCAAATTTTATCTTCAGCAGAATGTCGCAAGCCGCTATGGCCAAGGACAAACCTGCATACAATGCGAGCGAAAAAAGCCCGGCGATAATCATGCGGCTATACAGGAGCTCGTTAAACCGCCAGAAGCCACTGGCATCCTTTTCTGGCAGGTAGGCAGCTATAGCCACCCAATAATGCATTACGACGCCCAGCACAGCAAAAATGACCAATGACCTGTAGTTACCAGTAAGGCTGTCGGGTGCCAGAAACAAACCATAGGCTACCGAAAACAAAACCGCAGCGAGCGGCATTGCCAACTTCAACTCTCGCCTTCGGGATCGCTCAGCAAATAAAGAACACCCCATAGATGCCGAAATACTTAGCACGCAGGTAAATACAATCTTGGTGATTACAGGGCTCTCCTGGTGCGCATCAATCAACATGATACCTGCAAAACTGCCTACAGCAGCAAAAATTACCGGCAGGTAAAACCGCAGGAAAGATTCACCAGTTTGATTTATGAGGTATTTTAAAGAAGGGAATTTCATGGCGTTTTTGTTGCGGCAAACAAAGTTATTGGTTTATTATATTTAGCGAAGTAAAATCCAACCTTCTATTTCGGCTACAGCTTTACTCTTTTGCACCGCCGCATTGTGTGTCATTTTAATAGACCGTATAATAAGTTTTGCTTTGATTGGCCCTGCATCATCAACGACCATGTCTTTCTGTGAAACTTCGAAACTAAATTCATTGGGCTGCTGCTCCAATTTTTCTTTGCATTTTTTGATAACGGTGGCAAGATCAATGTTTTCAATGGTATTACTTCCATGTTCAAGGTGAAAATAAACGGCGTCGTCTTTTTCAACGACATTGTATTTTATTGTATCTGCATCTCCAATATAAACTGCCTGAATATCTGAAGGCGATGCCATATCTACTTTCACCATTTTTGAAAATCCCTTTATGTCCAGCACTTGCTCGAAATTCGCTTTAAAAGTTACTGAGTAACCGTTCCCTGCAACCGAATCCAGCATCTTTTTCGTCTGGTCCTCGCCACATAAAATATCCGTAAGTTCTTGAAATTCTGCGTAAACGCGTTCATAATTCCTTCCATTTATATTTTGAAGACAATCATCGTTTATTTTTCCCAAATCCTTGGCGAAAATAGGCTGCAAGTATTTTATATTTTCTCGGTACCCAAAGTATTGAATCAAATT
>CAILMA010000696.1 GCA_903835145.1 uncultured Bacteroidota bacterium | reverse complement strand
TTTTATCGGTTGGGCGTAATCAAGAATCAGGTAGGTTTCTCTATCGGAAAGGTGGTCATTGCCCAATGCGCCTGAAAACAGGTTTGAACTGTCGCTATACCGTTGGTTTTGCCGGTAATAGGTAGTGCCATCACCATTGCTCGACTGGAGCGAAATACTCAGTTCTTGACCTTCCCGTGCAAATTTTCTGAGGTAATTGAGGTTGAAATCCAGCGTATTGTAGCGGAAGGTGTTATAAGAATTTCTTACGGTATTGGTATCTGCAGCGGGGTATAACTGACTTTGATTGGTCACCCCCGTGTTGTCGTTCCCGAAACTGTTGTAGCTCAGATTGGCGGATAGGTTGTCTTTTTTTGAAATTGCCCATTCCATGCCCAGCTGGCCGCGGTACCCGTTTTTCTCGAGTGTGCCGGTGCCGTTTTGCAAAAGTTGCGCAGTGTCTCTGGTGCGGTTGAGCGTGCTTAGCGTGGTGCCTTTAAGCTGAGCATTGCCACTGAGCGACGCACTTAGGTCTATCTTCCCTTTTTTTGCATGTATATTGGCGGAGCCGTTTTCAAGCCTTGTACCTGTGGAGAGCGCTACGCTGCCACTTATTCCCTGTGCCTTGTTGTCTTTTAGTATAATATTTATAATACCACCGGTGCCTTGAGCATCATACTGTGCACCCGGGCTGGTAATGACCTCTATGCTTTTTATCTGGTTGGCTGGTATTGCTTGCAGCGCCTCGCTCAGGTTATTATCAAACATTGTTGAGGGCTTACCATTTATGAACACCCGCACATTGCCGCTACCCAGCAGTTCTATGTTTCCGTCTACGTCCACCGATACTTGTGGCACCTTTTTCAGTAAGTCTGTTGCCACGCCGCCCTGAGCTGTTACATCTTTCTCTACATTGAAAACGAACTTATCAAGGTGGTTTTCCATGAAGTTTTTAGAGCCCGTAACGGTCACTTCCTTCATTGTTCTGGAAGCAGCCGGCAGACCTATGGAGCCCATATCCGCCACATTTTTAGCTTCGGAAAGGGTTATTGCATTCATTTGCTTGCTTCTATACCCAATGAAGTCTATCTTAATGTAGTATTCGCCAGTAGCCAGGTTCTCTATTTTAAAGGCGCCCTTTTCATCAGTTATTATGCCACCGGCCACTTTTTCAGTTCCTGTTAGAAATGCTGTTACCGATGCATATTCAATGCCTGTTTTCGTTGCGGAGTCTACGATCTTACCTTTTATCACACAGTTGCTTGCCCGACCCGAGGACTGACCCAAGCAGAAATTGAATGTTGACAACAGGATTAAAAGTAAAAGTGATTTCATGTTATTATTGGCGTCAAGAACTTGATTGCATCTGCAACTTTTTAAGTTTGCTGTTTTTGAAACCATAGAAGAAATAAATGCATAAGCCAACCAGCAGCCAAATTAGGAAACGCTGCCAGTTAGTAGTGCCGGACTCACATAAAAGATAGCTGCAGCACAAGAAACCAAGAATAGGTATGAGCGAATAGTTTCTTAGAAATGTGAGTACCGTAGTGCCCAGAAACACAATGCCGAAACCAAGGTAGGGTACTTTTTCTGACCAGTTTGACTCTCCCTTTGCATCATGGAATGTGAAAAAACTCTTCAATCCCTCAGGGTTAAACTTCCAAATCAGCACGCACGTAGTGATGAACAGCAACGGAACTATCCATTTGCCATTTACATAGGGGGCTTTAAATTTAGATTCGGGCCTGTTTTTATCTGCATGAAAACGCACTATGCCGCCGCAGACAAGCACAAATGCAAACAGTGTGCCTACGCTTGTTAGCTTTACCACTTCATCGAGGTTAAGGAACAACGCCGGCACACCAACCACCACACCTGTGAGTATCGTAGAGAAAGAAGGTGTTTTATATTTCGGGTGCATTTTAGAGAAAATAGGGGGGAGCAGGCCGTCGCGGCTCATGCTCATCCAAATTCTTGGCTGGCCAAGTTGAAAGACGAGCAACACGCTTGCGGTGGCTATGACCGCACCTATCGCAATAATGATAGCAAGGTAGTGTGCAAATTTAGTGTGTATGTTGCCAAATACAAACGCTAAAGGATCACCTACATTCAGCTTGGTATAGCTAACCATGCCGGTAAGCACGAGTGCTATAACTACATAAACGATAGTACAGATGATGAGTGAATAGAACATAGCACGTGGCAGGTCACGTTGAGGATTTTTACATTCTTCTGCCGTGGTAGATATAGCATCAAAGCCAATGTACGAGAAGAAGACTGCAGCTGTCCCTTTTAGCACACCACCTATTTTATTAGGCAGGAAGGGTGACCAGTTATTGGTGTCAATATAGAATGCACCGCAAATCATCACGAGGATAATGATGCCCAACTTCAGCACCACCATCGCATTGGTTGAGCGTTTTGATTCCTTGATACCAATATAAATGATCCAGGTGATTACTATTGTAATAAGGAAGGCCGGCAAATCGCAAATAAGCCGGAATGGCCCGAATGTCGGTGCATTCGCCCATGCAAGCTTTGCTTCTTCAGAGCCCAATGCCTTTGCAGTCCAGAAATCGGTACTCAGGTATTCAGGTATATGAAGGTAGTGCTTGCCGATATGTATTCTATTCACAAGGGAGGTAAAATAGTCACTCCAGGAGATGGCAACGGCTATATTGCCTATTGCATATTCCATAAGCAAATCCCACCCAATGATCCACGCAAAAATTTCGCCAAAAGCAACATAAGAATAAGTGTATGCGCTGCCAGAAACCGGGACCATACTGGCAAACTCAGCATAGCATAGTGCAGAAAAACCGCAGGCAACTGATACGAACAGGAACAGCAAAATGATACCGGGACCACCATCGTAGCTTGCCGCACCAATAGTAGAAAAGATACCCGCACCTACTATAGCTGCGATGCCCATAAAAGTAAGGTCGCGGGTCGTAAGCACCCTTTGCATATTCGCTTCGCCGTGTCCGTCGCTCAGCCCGGCCTCTGCTTCCCTTAGTATAACCTCAACTGATTTTTTACGAAATAGGTTCATTGATTTCAAAAGTAATGCAAACTGGGGGTAAATTAAAGTAGTAACTGCTTTAAAGCTTTGTAGGGGTAGGGTGACCGGTATTTAGCACCCTTTAAGCTCTATTTCAACATAAGCTTTTCACATTGCGCTGCTGCAAGTTTACTTTTTCATTCCCGGGTACTTCATATTCAGGCTTTCCAGCAGCTGCATCAGTCTCTTTGCTACGAGGTAGGATTTGTACCAGTTTTGGTCAGCTGGTATAATGTGCCAGGGTATCTTGTTGCAATGGTTAAAGACATCTTCGTAATAGCCCATGTATTTGTCCCAAAGCTTTGATTCTTTAAAGTCATCTGCGTTGTACTTCCACATTTTTTCGGGGTTCTGTAGCCGCTCCTCGAGGCGTTTGCGCTGTTCTTTATGAGAAACGTGCAGGTAAAATTTTAGTATGTGAGTATCATTGTGATTGGTCAATAGCTGCTCACAATCGTTGATGGCGTCCATCCTTTTTTTTGCTGTATTGTCGTCTATCATACCATGAACCCGGGTTATCAGTACCGATTCATATTGAGAACGGTTAAATATCTGAATCATCCCTGTAGACGGGGCATGCATATGAATGCGCCAAAGGAAGTCGTGGGCGTCTTCTTCTTTTGTTGGTACTTTGAATGAGGTAACATTCACTCCTTGTGGATTCATGCTGGTGAATACATCTCGTGTGAGCCCGTCCTTGCCTGCTGCGTCCATACCCTGAATGACAATTAAAACATTGTGGCGGTTTTCAGCATAAAGCAGGTTCTGTAGCTCGTTCAGTCGCTTAAGTATGGCTTCAAATTCCTTTTTTATATGTTTTTTGTCTGCATCTTCAGGCGCTGTGGTCGGTAGCTTATTTAGTTTTACTCTGGTCAT
>CAILMA010000695.1 GCA_903835145.1 uncultured Bacteroidota bacterium | reverse complement strand
GTTATTTATCTTGATCCGTCTATGCTCAAGCATATCATTCGTAATCTTTTGTCGAATGCCATTAAATTTTCAACTGATGAAAGCGTCGTAGAAGTGCATTCTGATAAGACAGGCAACATATTTACATTGTGTATAAAAGACTACGGTATAGGTATTCCGGAAAGTGAGCACGGGAATTTGTTTAATATCTTTTTCCGTTCAAGCTACGCTACAAATATACAGGGTACCGGCTTGGGGCTGCACATCGTGAAGAAGTATGTGGAACTTATGGGCGGTAATATAGATTTCAAGAGTGCAATAGGGCAGGGTGCAGAGTTCACCATTAAATTTAACAGCAAAAATAAACTTATATGAAAACCATTCTGGTAATAGAAGACAGCAAGATAATAAGGGAAAATGTGACAGAAATATTGATGCTCGATCAGTATAATGTGCTGACTGCCACCAATGGTAAGGAAGGGATTGAAACTGCATTGCTGCATCTTCCAGATATGATTATTTGCGATATTATGATGCCGGGTATGGATGGGTACGGGGTCCTGCACGTATTGCATAAAGACCCAAAAACACAAAGCATTCCTTTTATTTTTCTCACTTCAAAAAGTGAGCGTCGCGACTTCAGAGCTGCGATGGAGCTCGGTGCCGACGACTATATCACGAAACCATTTGCCGGGAATGAATTGCTGAGTGCTATTGAAAGCAGGTTTAGAAAAAATGACTTGCTGAAGAAAAATCTTGCCCCTGGGCTACAAGGCGTAAATGAACTGATCAATTCCATTGATGGCAGCAAACGCCTCGAAGAACTTACTAACGAAAGCAATACTAATTCTTACAAGAAAAAACAGGCAATCTATAAAGAAGGTAACAACCCCTATTACCTTTATTATATACTGGAAGGTAAAGTGAAAACATACCGTACTCATGATGATGGCAAAGACCTCGTGATGGACTTGTATAACCAGGGCGATTTTTTTGGGTATACAACGCTGCTACAGGGCGGCGCAAACATAGAGACAGCTGAGGCGATGGAAGACACAGAAGTTGCCCTTATACCAAAGAAGGATTTTGAAAATCTGGTAAACAGCAGCCCTGATATTGCCAAGAAATTCATTAGCCTGCTTGCCAATAACGTGGTTGAGAAAGAAAAGCAACTGGTTGGCATAGCGTATAATACCTTGCGTAAAAAGGTAGCTGAGGCATTGGTGAGTTTACAAAAGAAATACCACACCAATAAAAACGAAAACTACCGGATAGATATTAGTCGCGACGACCTTGCCATGATAGCGGGCACGGCCATGGAGTCGCTGGTGCGCACCCTCAGTGATTTTAAAAAGGAGTTGCTCATCGATATTAAGAATGGCGATATTGTAATAATTAATGACAAAAAGCTCGAGAACCTTATTCGTTAGGTACATAAAGAGCTGTTAAAGGCTATTTGCTGGAAATAGGAAAGTGCCGTGAGGTTTGCCAAAGCGCTTGCTTTGGTTGGTGGCTTAGCCGTTGGGTATGTTCGGCCCTTATATTTCTCGTAAAGACGGGCCTTAGTCAATTGAAATTCCGCTTATTTTTGCGCTATCAGTACAATTGCGAACATATTAGAATCACCCATTGAGTTTCTGAAGGGCGTTGGCCCACAGAAGGGCGAGTTGCTGCGCCAGGAACTTCAGCTGTCAACCTTTGAGGATCTTCTGCATCATTATCCCTACCGGTATTTCGACCGCACGAAGATGACCAAAATTGGTGACATTAATGCGCAAACGGAATACGCTCAATTTGCCGGTAAAGTTATAAACATGGCTGTGGAAGGCGAGGGCTTCAAGAGCAGGCTGGTAGCTACGCTATTCGATGAAACCGGCAGGGTAGAACTCATTTGGTTTCAGGGCGTAAACTGGGTAAAGAAGAACATAAAGGAAGGCGAGCGTTACATCGTATTTGGCAAGGTGGCACAGTTTAACGGATACTACAATATATCACACCCTGAGCTGGAGCCGCTCAACAATGAAAGTAATATCCCGGGCCTGCAACCTGTATATTCCACTACTGAGAAGTTGCGTATCAAGGGCATCACCAACCGCTCGTTTGCCAAGCTCACCCAAAGTCTGTTTGAGAAGATAAAGCCCCACGACATACCTGAGATTTTGCCGCAGAGCATCATAAGCCAGTATAACTTATGCAATCGGTACCATGCGCTATTGTGGCTTCACTTCCCCGAAAGTGAGCACCATGAGCAAATGGCCCGCCACCGTATGAAGTGGGAGGAGCTTTTTATTTCCCAACTTATGATAGGGAGGCTGCGGCTACAGCATACGTTACAACATGGCTGGCGGTTTGAGACCGTGGGCGAATATTTCAATGAATTTTACAACAATCACTTACCATTTCAGCTCACCAATGCACAAAAACGGGTATTGCGGGAGATAAGAATGGATACCGGAACAGGCAAGCAGATGAATCGGCTGCTGCAGGGCGATGTGGGAAGTGGTAAAACTATTGTTGCGGTAATGTGCATGCTGCTGGCTATGGACAATGGATTTCAGGCATGTATCATGGCGCCTACCGAAATTCTTGCCCAGCAGCACTTTATGGGTATTTCATCGCTGCTGGAGGAGATGGGTATACCCATAAAGTTACTCACCGGTAGCGTAAAGGGAAAGGAACGGAAAGCCATATTAGCAGCGCTGGCTGATGGTTCCTTGCCACTGGTAGCAGGCACTCATGCACTCATAGAAGATACAGTGCAGTTTAAAAATCTGGGGCTTGCGGTTATAGACGAGCAGCACAGGTTTGGTGTGGGGCAGCGTGCACGGCTGTGGAAAAAGAACGAACTGCCACCGCATGTGCTCGTAATGACCGCGACGCCTATCCCGCGCACCCTTGCTATGACCATGTATGGCGACCTTGAGGTTTCTGTGATAGATGAACTGCCACCCGGCAGGCAGGAGATAAAGACTGTGCACCGGCGGGATATAACCCGTGCGAAGGTGATGGAGTTTATGCGTGCGGAGATAGATAAAGGCAGGCAGGCCTACATAGTATATCCGCTTATAGAAGAAAGTGAAAAGCTTGATTACGAGAGTCTTATGGAGGGCTATGAGCAAGTAAAGGTGTTTTTTAATGAAAACAGGTACCGAATAGCTATGGTGCATGGCCGGCAGGAAGCCGGTGAGCGCAAGCGCAACATGGAGCGTTTTGTAAAAGGCGAAGCCAATGTGCTCGTAGCTACTACAGTGATAGAAGTAGGCGTGAATGTACCTAACGCATCGGTGATGCTTATAGAAAGCGCCGAGCGCTTCGGGCTGTCGCAGATGCACCAGCTTAGGGGGCGCGTAGGGCGTGGTGCGGAGCAGAGCTATTGTATATTAATGACTGGCAACAAAATATCAGACGACAGCTATAAGCGCATTCAGATTATGGTGTCAACAACTGATGGGTTCAAGATAGCAGAGGAAGACCTGGCGCTGCGTGGCCCTGGCGATATGTATGGCACCAAGCAGAGCGGAGCCATGAAATTTAAACTTGCCGATATCGTTCAGGATCAGGCTGTGCTGGAGGAGACGAGAAGGGCTGCCCAATTTGTACTGACCAACGACCCAAAGCTGGAACAACCTCAGCACCACGGCCTGCGGTTTATGCTGCGCACACAGGCTCAGCAAAGCCACTGGAGCAAGATTAGTTAGGCAGAGGCCTTATCGGAGTAAGGTCACATCGCCTGAAAGAGCCTTGGTTTTCCCATTAATGTCATCAAAGCTGAGCTGCCAATAGTAGGTGCCCATTTGGGCTTTTTGTCCCTTGTACATGCCGTCCCATCCGTCGTTCAGGTTTTTGCCATCAAACACTTTTTCGCCCCACCGGTCAAATACCATGAAGTAGTGCACCGACTTGTACCCCGCGGTTATGGGCCTGAAAATGTCGTTTTTGCCGTCACCATTCGGGCTGAACGATGTGGGTACAAAAAGGTCTTGCTGATTAACCACTAACACACTTACGGTATCTTCAATCGTGCAGCCATAGGAGCTTTTTATGGCAATTGTGTACCTGAATAACCCGGATTCGGGGTAAAAGCCGACGGGGTTAGGGATTTTATTGTCATCGAGGTTGTTGGCGGGGCTCCATACATAGTTTATGCCGCCCTCGGCATGAAAAAGAATACTCTGGCCTTTTACGATTATGGTATCGAGTGTGGCACCCGGCTTCACATTTTCTATTACTACCTGCCGCATAATCGTATCCACACAAGACTTTAAGTTGGCTGATATAAGTGAAACATTATAAATACCACTTGTGAGGTAGGTATGCACATTGTTCTGGCTGGTGGAGGTTTGTCCGTCGCCAAAGTTCCAGTACCAGTTGTTTACAGCGCTGATAGTGCCCGTCGACTTGTCTATGAAACCGATTGCTTCGCCGGGGCAATGCAGGCCGCTGTCGCTGAATGCAGCATTGAATGGGGGATATATTTTTACCAGCTTTTCTATACTATCGGCGCACAAAGTGCCGGGATTGGCAATGAGTTTCACAGTGAATGTTCCAGTATCGGGGTAGGCAAATGTGGGCTCAAAATCAGTGGAAGTATCGGCGAGTGTTGTCGCCACTCCAAAATCCCAATGCCACGTAACGCCGCCTATGCTGGTGTTTTGAAAATGCACGACGTAGTCTTTACAATTGAGGACGGTAGTGTTGGGGTCGGCGGGCAGGGTGGGCATATCTGCTATTACTGACTTGGAGCAATCTGTAACCACAAACTGAAACTCGCGGTGTATGGTATTTATGAGCACCCCGTTGCGCCACTCGTTGCAGCACACGGTTATCAGGTAGCGCCCTTCCCAACTTGGCGTTGCTGTCAGCATGCCCGTCACGGGGTCTATGGCCAGGGCAGGGGAGCCAGTGAGCGGGTTGTAATAGGAATAGGGGGGATGCACATAGGCTGTAGGCTCGTAAGGGGGGGCAGGTGGCCAGGCGTTTGCAGTGGGGCTGTTATCGGAGTTATAGGAAGTGCACAGCTCATAACTCAGCGAGTCTCCGTCAGGGTCTATGGCGGAGTTGTTGTAGAGCAGTGGCGTGTGTGCGCAAATGATCTGCGGCGGAAAGAATGTAAATACCGCGCTGTTGTTCGTTTTGGCGGTCTGGATAGGGGGGATATTACAAAAAAAGGTGGACCCTACGTCAACCGGATGCAGAATGTTCACCAGCGCACCGTTATGGCAGCAACGCTTGTAGGCAACGGTGTAGCCGGTAGAGTCAGCCGGCAATACAAAGTCTATTACGAAGGTCTTCTTGATCATGCAGAGCTCCGGCGGGTTCTTCACACATTCTATGTTGAAGTTGGCCGGGACCGTATCTGCAACGGAGTGGTAGGCCGAATCATAATGAAACAAGTTCCCGTGCCCGTCATATACCGCTATATAGCCGGGGTCGTCACCGGCTATGCCTGCAGCCGTGCCGTTAAGGCAGTCTTCATAAATAGCCAGGGTCACCCGGTACCGATAACCTGCCGCTTCAGAGTCAATGTATTTATAAGTAAGCTCGCCGCCTATGATGTGGGTAGCCCTTGCCTGAAAACAAGGAAAAACAAGTAAGAACAATAAGACCATCCGCACAGGAGCGGAAAGACTTTTAGGCATAAGAGGTGTTGTTTTAGCGGTGCGTGTAATTGTGTTAATAACGTTAAAATGCCTGTGATAGTATTGTGGCAAACAGAAATATGGAAGAAGCCATATTTTTTGAACTGGCATTAAGGTTTGTTGGTTAGAAGTAGACAGTGGGCTAAAATCGATGGCCGGCAGCTGTTATTTAACGGTTGCCACAGGTATAATTTGGTGCAGGGTATTAAAAATCCGTTTTTTTTCAGTTTATTCGCATGAAATTCAGTTTTTAGTTGTCTACAGGTAAAATCATCATCATTACTGCTCCGTCGGGCTCCGGCAAAACCACCCTTGTTAAGCGGCTGTTGGCTTCGTGCCCTTTTCTCGAGTTTTCCATTTCAGCCTGCACCCGCCCTCCGCGTGCCGGGGAGCAACATGGCAAGGACTACTACTTTTATACTGAAGACGAGTTTAAGAAACTGATAGCCGAAGAAGCATTTATAGAGTGGGAGATGGTTTATACCGGGAAGTACTATGGTACCCTAAAATCAGAATTGCAAAGAATATGGGACGATAAGAAGTCTCCGCTTGTTGATATTGATGTGCAGGGCGCCTTGGCCATCAGCAATAAATACAGGGCCATATCCCGGTCTATATTTATTGAGGCGCCATCGCTCGATGTGTTGCGCCAGCGCCTGCAAAACAGAGGCACAGAAAACGAGCATAGCCTCGAGGAGCGCGTGAGCAAGGCCAGGCTTGAGCTCACGTTCGCGCCCCAATTCGATGAAATCATCATCAATGACGATTTGGATAAAGCCACTCAGCAACTAATACACGTGGTTCAGGAATTTACCAGTTGTTAGTGCACAATTCAGCCCGTCAAAATTC
>CAILMA010000694.1 GCA_903835145.1 uncultured Bacteroidota bacterium | reverse complement strand
GTATTGCACGCCCCGCAACCTGAAAACAACGTGAACAGAACCACTACACGGATAACAGCATTAGGGATAGCAGCAATGTTCGCCATCCTGTGCTGGCGATTCACGATAATGAGCGATAGCAGCGACAATACGAAAATAACTACCGCTGTAGCACCGCCAAGCGTGTAGTCAAGCGAGGGTAGCGTGGCATAATAGAAAGGCAGTGTGACAACAAAGAACGCCGCCGCCAGCGCGCCATAAGTGCGATAACATTTTGAGAGCAAGGCCGGAATGGGGGACAATAATGCTGTAACGAGCGACAGTATCAGGAAGGTCATTTTGCCAAAGTTTAATGTGTAAAAAAGGATACACATATATAGCTGCAAATTACACATTTCCCGCGGATTTGTATTTGTTTTGCACCCTTTCGCAAGTTCGGCCGGAAGGTGGAGCTGTTAAATCGAGGACCGTTGCCTGCAATTTAATTGCTGCCCGAGGTTTTCTGTTTTTTCAATAAAAATAGTCCGGGCGCAACGCATACCCCGATGCAGAAATGCTGTTATATTTGCTATATGGCAATCATCACTGTAACCACACCATTCAATATTGATCTGGAGTTCAAAGTTGCGAGCTTTGGCAAGCGGGTTACCGCGTGGGGGGTAGATTTTGTTGTCATTTGTGTCTATTATTACATAATGCTGGCCATGGTTTACCCGTTGGTGAGAGTAAATAGCGGGCTGGGTACTGCCGCAAGCTACCTAACGCTTATAATACCTGTAGTTGTGTACCAGCTTGCGTTTGAAATAATGATGAATGGCCAGACGCCGGGCAAAAAGCTCATGCGGATAAAGATAATTGATGTCGCAGGTAATGAACCCACCTGGGGCCAATATGCTATACGGTGGCTATTTAGCCTCGGTACTTTGTTTCTTTATGTGGTGCCGAAGTACATTATTGATATGCCACCAATTATCCTGGTACTTATGTTTTTGTACCTGCCTGATGTGGTTGTAATTGCACTTACAGGCAAAAACCAGCGCATTGGCGATCTTGCAGCAGGTACTGTGGTTATAGATACTACCTATGTGCCTGATATCTCCACTACCATTTATAAAGAGATAGAAGTGACCAGCTATAAACCATATTTCCCGGAAGTGCTAAAGCTCACCGATAAAGACATAAATGGCATACGGCAGATACTGGAGTTGAAGCGCCGCGATAAACATACCGATGCTTACCTGGAGCAGGTAGTGGCAAAGATAAAAAGGGTGCTGAAGGTGGAGTCAGACCTTGAGCATTTTGATTTTTTGCAGCAATTGCTCTACGACTATAACTTTATGATCAATAAGAACTAATCGTTAAACAACTCCTCCTTATTCTTTGGGCGCAACTTTATAAGCCACTTGAAGCGGCTCAGGCGTGTTGAAGGCAGGTCAGCCTTTTCAAGTGGCGTAAGTGTCTGGTGCACATCCTGCTCAAACTTGATTTTATCAATTTTCTGGTCGTTAAAAAACACCCGCATGCGTGTGCTGGTAGCCTGGCTAACCCCAATGAAAAAACCGCTGTCGTCCTTGGGGTAATAGATGGCTTCTGCATTAGGGAACACATTCAGCATATTAATGGCATTATCTTTAAAATAGGCCCTGAGGGTCTTCCCCTGTACCTGGTCGTATATTTCTGCTTTTTGCGATGCGGCGAGCGATACAACAAATGCATTATTAGGTACATACACGTTGTTTATCTTTCCGCTGTCCATCTTCATGAGTATAGTATCTCCGGTTACCTGGCTATTGCGCGACCAAAGAATAGGGTTGTAAATCATGCGTATTGTGGAGTCATTCTGGGTGTAAACGATACTGTCGCACAGGCCCTGCATAGAGTCAGAGAAAATACGCACATGGTGATAGCCCGTGAAATACAAGGGCAAAGATGTATCGGCATCGGTAGTGTCAGCAACGGAAAACGTTGGTGGGGTAAGCTCTTTCTCCTTCTTTCTGCCTTTTCGTTCCCTTACCGGGCTGGCCATTTGTTTTACCGAATCTTTATTGGAATGGTTATCTGTAAAGCGCCTTGCCAAAAGTGTATCGTTGCCGCTCAGTCCGTTTAAAAGTGCTGTTTTAACAATGGGAGCGGAGTAAAAAGTATCAGCCCGCATATAAAGCGTGTCGCGGTTATTTACCTGCACGAGTACCGGCTTATCTACGGCCCAGAGTATCCTTTTGCGCTTGTTGTAAGTAGCCCGGCCACAATAAAGAGTGGAGTGGTGTGCGGTGTCTATACCTACAACGTTGCCATAGGCATACCCGTAGCCTGTGATTTTATTGTAGTGCAGCGTATCGCCTTCTATGTAATAGCCATCATACCATACGCTTGAGTGCGTGTCGAAATCAGCCATGCCTTTATGGCTGTCGTAGGTTCCGCTGCTGGTTTGCAGTATGGTGCGGCCGCTGTCGCCAGTAACTACAGATGGTGCAAAGAACCGGGTCAGTTTCGATTCCGTATTATAACCAAGGTCTTCAGATGTAGTATAATAGTTAGGGTCGGCAACAATCACGTGGCCTGTAAAGCGGGCTTCTTTGGAATTAACGTTGTAGATCCCTTTTTCGCTGGTTACGATGGTAGAGTCGGCATTCAGCGTGCCATGGTTGTTATACACGCCGGTTTTTGTACCCAGGTCGTAGGTAAGCTCCTCACACCAAAGCTTGTTCTTGCCATCCGTGAGGCTCACATGTCCCTTCATGTAGGCCAGTTTTACCGCCGATGTGTATTTGAGGTAGTCACAAAGGCCCTGCGTACCGCCCAGCTGTGCTATGCGCACATTACTGAATGCCTCAAGTATATTGGTTGTTTTATTTTGGTACAGGCTGTCGCAATACAGTGTATCTGTGCCCTGCTGCATAATCACATCGCCCACAAAACGGAAGAAATCGCCAGAATCGGTCTTGGTAAAGGTGAGCAGCTTGTTATTCAGGATGTGAATAATCATCTTGTCCGATGTGTCAGCCTTTTGGGCTCGGGCAGCAGGCAGCCCGCCACACAGTGCCAGAACGAAAAATACAAAAGAGCAAAACTTACTATGATTATTCAAACTGCTGAATGGCTTTAAGCGGTAAAATTAATCTTTAGCTTGCTTCTTTCCGAACATAGTAACGTTAATGTAGCGGCGCGGATGTTCGTTCACGTCCCGCATCAGTTTTTCAAGAGTGGTAAGCGTATTATTCAGGTTGTTATACAGGTTTTTGTCGTTTACAAGTTGCCCCAGCGAGCCTTGGCCGCTGTTTATCTTGGTCATTACACTTTTTACCTGCTCGCTCATGCCCTGCAATTCGCCCATAGTCTTCTGTATAGGTGCGTTGGCCAGTTGCCCGGTCACCATATTGAGGTTAGAGAGTATATGCCTTACGGTGTCGTTATTTTTTGCAAGATTACCGGTTACACTATTGGCATTGTGTAAAATCTGGCTGATCTCGGTACTTTCGTTATTCAGTGCGGTGGTAAGTGAGGCAATGTTGTCAGCTGCCAAGTTCACACTTCTCAGCGAAGCGGATAGTGCAGCTCTGTTTTCAGCCCCTGCCAATATGTTTATTCCTGCAATAACTGTATCGAGGCCGGCAACGGTTTTCCTCAGGCTCTTGATGAGCGGTGTCATTTGGTCAGAGATATTGTCAACCACACCGGGCTCCTCACCCGTTGCAAGTGTAGCGCCGTGTTCCACAAGGCCTGTTCCCTTGCCGAGGTCCAGCCGAATCATTTTATTACCCAGAAAGCCGTCAGAAGCAATAACTGCCACCGTACCCTGAGGCAATTTCAATGATTTATGTATGGCCAATGTAACTTTAACCCGCTGCCCGTCGAGGTTTGATGATACAACGTGCCCTACGTTGAGGCCGCGAATCTCCACAGGAGCAGAGCCCACAAGGCCATCAACAGAGTCGTAGTAGCAATAGTATTCTGCATCATCTGAAAAAAGTGATGACCCTTTCAGAAAGTAGAATCCGGTAAAAAATATGATTAGCGATACGGTGACAAGAACACCAATTCTAACCTCCTTGGAAATAGTCATAAATGCAGTAAAATACCAGCAAAAATAATGCCATTCACCTTACAAACCGTCATTGGCAGGTATATTTCAAAAGATGGAAAAGGACTATGTGAGCATATTTGTCAGGAAAATGATAGATATACCCGCAAAAGTTTAATCCATGATATAACATTTAACATATCTTTTCGTTTAAGAATAAAGCTTCAAAGCCGATGAATAGTAAAAATGCTGTCCCTCCATCGCTGTTTGTATTAATGTTATTCGCTGTAGTTTCCTGCCGTCAAAAGAGCAATAGTGGCTATATACAACCTGTAGACTCGTCGTCACTATCTCCTTATACTAAAATAGAAACCTATATAGGTGTAGCACATGATACTAATACCACCAGCTGCACACCAACAGTTTGCTCGCGCGATTTCGCTGACACCTTCCTGGTATACTATCTGAAAGGTGATACCCTGTTGGATATCAGGGGCGTGCTTTATTCCGTCAACGGATGTGATACACCGGGGACGATTGCAACATCATTTGAAAGAAAACAAAAGATTGCCATCGGGGGTGTTTACACCTATACTGCTTCGCAATACAATGAGGTAACTACCTTGCGGAGCGATAGCCTGTTTGTAGACGTAGCCCAACTGAAATTTGAAAACGCGCTCCATTTTCTGTTTCAGGGAAAATTGCATTGATGGCGTTGGTAAAACCAACTACAAAACTTCAGAGGTTAATAAAATATGTTCTCGGGCATACCGGTTTTGAGTAAACCAGCATTATTCGCCTTTTCAAACAGTGTTTGAATTGCGTTACGACCTTTTACGCCAAGGTCGGTAGTATAGTCGTTTACATAAAGACCTATATGCTGGCGCATCACTGACTCCTCCATCTCCTGCGCATTTTCGGTGATGAATGGAGAGAGTTCCGGGTGCCTTTTCCAAGAGTAAGCCAGACTCTCTTTCAATATGCCATCGACTACTGCTATCAATGCCGGGTCAAAGTTGCGACGCATAACTATGCCGCCAAGCGGGATGGCTGCTTTTGCTGTTTGTTCCCACCAGTCGCCGAGGTCTATTAATTTCCTCAATCCTTTCGCCTGATAGGTAAACCTGCCCTCATGTATCACCAATCCGGCATCAAAACGGTCATTGAGCACTGCTCCTTCTATGTCACTGAATATCCGCTCTGTTTTATTTTTGGCTTCCGGGAAAGCCAGCGTAAGCAGCAGATTGGCAGTGGTGTTAAAGCCCGGTATAGCAATCCTGAAATTGTTGATGTCGGCAAGATTCAGTTCTTTTTTTGATATCAGTAGTGGCCCAACCCCCTCGCCAAGTGCGCTGCCGCTGTGCAGCAGGGCATACTCATGTGCAGTATTCAGGAAAGTGCTGTAACTCAGCTTGGTGATATCAAGCTTGCCTTTCTCCGCCCATGCATTGAGCGTGGCTACATCTTCCATTACGTAGTTGAAAGTGATGCCGTGCGTATCCACAAGGCCATTTACCATAGCATCAAAAATAAAAGTATCGTTCGGGCACGGACTAAAGCCAAGCGTGAGGTGTTGCTTACCGGTCATAAAAGTTATTTGTTGCTGCCAGGCGGCTTAACGCACCACTAAGGCACCACAAAAGTACAAGTGCGCAGCCTTATAAAAACATAAAATG
>CAILMA010000693.1 GCA_903835145.1 uncultured Bacteroidota bacterium | reverse complement strand
CCCGCTCAAAGCGAGCAGCACGCTGGTTGTAATGCCTGACAAAAACGGCCTCTGCAAATACATAGTAGACACTTAAAAATTGGATTGACTAACCACTAACTACTAACCACTAACTACTAACTACTAAGTACTAAGCACTTTCTACTAAGTACTTTCTACTTTCGACTAAGTACTTTCGACTAAGTACTTTCTACTAAACACTAACGACCAATCTACTTACCGTTATCAATAGAATAGTCAAACACAGTGAAAACCACGCCGCCGCCGGGTTTCGGATGTTGGGTTAGTTCTGCATCGAAGGTGCTGCCGACCTTAAGCCCGGGGAACCTGCTCTTCATTTCCGGCATAGCTATTTTCGTTTTGGTGAGTGTGTAAGCGAAATTGATCTCCACTTCGTCGCCTACAAGTACTGGTTGGGCCACAGTGGAGCCCCTCGAAACACTCAGAATTTTTACGATTGCTTTGCAGGGGTATTTATGGCAGATGCTGCCAGTATCCGGGTCCAGTGCCGGGTTAACTGATATTATTTTGCCCGCAATCACGCAGCTTCCCGGGTTTTGGGCCAGTGCTCCCGCTCCGGGTTCCTTCGTTTTGGTTGCAGTGAGCGTCTTGCACGAAAAGCAAAATAGGGTCAACAAAACAAGGGTCGTCTTCGTGTGTAGGTTCATTGTCTTTGTGCTTTTTTTAGTTTTTTCCCTCTATTTCTACATCCGCAACAAGCCAGCCTTATAGAGGCCATTTACCGGTTTGTTGTCCCAAAACAACTCAAAATCTTCAAGGCCAGCTGCTTCATAGCTCGCTTTTATTTCCTGCACAGTTGTCATTCTGTTCGGGGTAGTACTTATTGCGGCCAGCATTTCTGCCAGCCACCGGCCTTGAAGTTGGTCCGTTTTTATGTTTATGGTTTCGGATTTGCTTTCAAACGTAAGCGATGCCATTTCCCAGGTGTTTCCTTTTTTCGATTTAGTGAAGAATTCTACCTTAGGTTGATGCCCAAGCCAGAGGATCTTATCCGTCGGCTTCATAGGATTGTATTCTTCTTCGGTTAAAACAGAGGCAATATAATCGGGCAAAATTCTGGTCTTTGGCACCTTTACCTCAAACCATTTTTGCAGCGGATAGTCAAAACAAGCTCCGTGCATATAGTTGAAAAGCGATTTTTTTAGTCCATCGCTAAAGGTTTCGTGGTCAGCACCCGTAGGGTCCAGATGTATAATGTCGTTATTAGCAAATGAGCCAATAGCGTCTTTTTCTTTCTTTACCTTATATTTCTCCGGGTTCATACCCACTGGGCTATGCGCTGTCATGGCAAACTGGTGCCAGAAGCCCGATTGCAGTATGCCGGCCTGAAACATTTGGCGCACCATCTCCAGCGAGTCAATTGTTTCCTGTGCTGTCTGGGTAGGGAAGCCATACATGAGGTAGGCATGCACCATAATGCCGGCTTCGGTAAAGTTTTTATTCACCCGCGCCACCTGGGCCACCGTTATGCCTTTTTCTATCAATTCCAGCAACCGGTCGGAGGCCACTTCCAGCCCGCCGGAAACAGCAATGCAGCCGGAAGCCTTGAGCAGCAGGCAAAGGTCGCGGGTGAAGCTTTTCTCAAAACGGATATTGGTCCACCAGCTTACGGTGAGTTTTCTTTTTATGATTTCAAGCGCCAGTGCCCGCATAAGCGCAGGGGGCGCAGCTTCATCCACAAAGTGAAACCCGTTCTGTCCGGTTTGGGCTATGAGCTCCTCCATACGGTCGCAAAGCAGGCCAGCGGCTATTGGCTCGTAAAGCCTTATATAATCAAGCGAGATGTCGCAAAATGTGCACTTACCCCAGTAGCAACCATGTGCCATAGTGAGTTTGTTCCACCGCCCGTCGCTCCAGAGGCTATGCATAGGGTTGGCAACTTCTATGGCCGATATGTATTCGGTAAGCCACAGGTCGCTGTAGTCGGGAGTGCCTACCTGACCTTGTTTATAATCTGCACAGGCCTTATTGTTGGTATAGTTTACGGTGCCGTCATCAAGGTAAAAGGTGCGTTTTAACGTCTCTGGGGTTAGCCCGCCTTCTAAAAAACGCACAAGATTTTCAATAGGGGCTTCTCCGTCGTCAAGCGTAATAAAGTCGAAAAACTCAAATACCCGTGGGTCTTTGAGCGAGCGCAGTTCTGTGTTGGGGAAGCCGCCGCCCATTACTGTTTTTACGTTGGGGTAGTGTTGCTTCACCCATTGCGCGCATCTGAAGGCCGCGTAAAGGTTACCCGGGAACGGAACAGAAACAGCAAGCATCGAGGGTTGCACTGTCGCCATTCGGGCTTCCATTATTTGTAGCAAAACGGTATCTATATAGGTGTAATCTTTTTGAAGTGCTTCATAAAGCTCGTCGAAGCTATTAGCACAACGGCCCAGGCGCTCTGCATACCTGCTGAATCCAAAATGCGTGTCGATGCACTCCATAATGAAATCACTCAGGTCTTCGAGGTACATGGTAGCGAGGTGCTTGGCCTTATCCTGATTGCCCATAGCACCAAAGGCCCAAACGAGGTCATCGGTCTGCCTGAATCTCGATGCTTCAGGGAGGTAATTTCTCTTGCTTATCAGGTGCGCCATTGTTGGGCTTTTGCCTTGCAGGAAATTAATTACATGGTCTATTGTGGCTATATAGTCGTCCTTTAGCGCCACAATACGAGCGCTGTTTTCTGATAGCGCCGCTGTGTCGCTTACCTGCTCAAACAGCTTTGTGAGCCCGTTTTTTGAAAACAGGGCCAGCGTCACTTCAATGCCAAGGTCCGACTGAAAAGAAGTAATGTTTCTTGTGTTCAGAAAACCTTTCAGGTAGGCGGTGGCAGGGTAGGGGGTATTGAGCTGGGTAAACGGGGGCGTTATGAGAAAGACAGTAGCAGACAAATGAAGCTTATTTATGAAGCAAAAATATTGGAAAAAATGATAAATGCCTCAGTCGCTCCTCATGGCCGTCAAAAACTAAGCTACTTCCGGGAATATAATTGACGCATTGTGTCGATCGAATAGAGCTCAGTAACCCGCCGACGCCCAATAGCTTCATCTTGTTATCTGAGTTACTTGAGTTACTTTCGCAAACAACCAAACAATTAAATAAAGAAAAAATGGCAGCAACAAAATTGACAATTAACAGCAATGGCTCTGTTAAAATAGAAGGAGATTTCGAAATAGTTGACAAAACGGGTGCCCCATACGACCTCGCTGGCCGCGATGTGGTTTCAATTTGTCGTTGTGGTTTATCTCAGAACAAACCGTTTTGCGATGGCTCACACAAAGGACATTTTGAGCATGAAGCAGTGGCTTTTGCTCTGCCTCCGAAAAAGCAGGCATAATCGTTATATTTTAGGGTGGGATTTAGAACCTGAATCCCATCTTAAAATTTGCATGAACGAGCTGGGCGCTAAATGGGTCGTCGTTAATACTGTAAGTATTGTAACGGTTGTCAGTCTATTTTAGCCCTATCGAAAGGTCAATGCCGAGGTAAAGGCTCTTAGTTGGGTTGAAGTTCAATGAGTTGGTTATCATCACTCCCGATACAAAGTAATCTTTCGATTCTGAGGTCATGATAGGATTGTAGTTCGGGTCGTAGGTGAAATTATTGACGGTTTGGTGGCCAACAGAGAAATAAACCGAAGGACCTACTGCGTATTTTACCCGCCCCTTGTTGCCGAAGGGATAGATTTTTAGACAGGGCATCGCATAAAAAATGTTGTCGATTTTTCCTGCGCTTCCGTAATTACTATAGGCACTGTTTTGATCATTGCTTATACCTTCGGGACTAATAAGCAATGGCAATGAAAATGCGAGGTATCCGTTTTTATCAATCTGCCGTTCATAGCTTATCCCGACGGCAAGCGTAGAGTTCTGATCGTCTGCAACTGCACCAAGTGGTACTATACACAAAATGTTCTTTTTGTATTTTATTCCATTTCCCTCTTTGTTGTAGCGACTGTGGTGTTTGCGGTCAGTTTCATCCTTGCTATCAAACCAGTCGTTGGTGCCGCTGGCGTATTCAATTTGTTTCAGTTTGTTTCTGGCTATCGTATAGTCGGGCCCCTCAGGGTTATCTGCCCGTTTGTAAGTTACAACTTTATCACCTACCTGCTTTACTGTACCTTCAATTACAGATCCGTCTTTTTTGTATATTTTATCCTGAGCATAGTTTTCTCCTACAAAACAAAGGACAAAAAGAATCGAAAGAAGCAGTTTAGGGTGCATAAAATAGTTTTGTGTAATCTATAACATTTATCGTGCCAGTTTTATTGTTTTTCAAAATAATTATTTACCCCCGGCCACTATTTGTTTTTCCGGCTATTGAGTTTTTAGATGTTCAACCTTCGTAATTTGCAGCGCATTTCATTCTTGTTTATGAAAAAGGAGACGAACCCCGGCAGCCCAATCCCTATTCTGTTCCGTATTTTTATCGTTCTGTTTGTAGTTACTTTAGTCTCCTGCCAAAAGGAGGTGCATCTTAATTTGTCCACTACACCACCACAACTCGTGGTGCAGGGGGCAATAGAAAACAGCCAGCCGCCCTATGTGTTGCTCACTACTACTATTGGGTTCTTTTCGTCTATAGACCTTTCTACGTTACAAAACAGCTTCGTTCATGGTGCAGCCATTACCATATCTGATGGCAGCCGTACCGTAGCACTTAAAGAATACACAATCGATACCGCTGGCGGCAACAAGTTCTACATTTATTCGGTTGATACCACCAACATCAGTAACTTCATGGTCGGGGAAATGGGTAAAATCTATTACCTGAGCGTTACCAGCAATGGTGTCACCTACACTGCGCAAACCAAGATTCCTTACCCCAAGGGGTTAGATTCCCTCTGGTTTGGTGCACCGGTCCTCACCCGTGGAACTACGCCGGCATCGGCGCTGGAGTTGTTTGGCAACTACACCGACCCTGATACGCTTGGCAACTATGTACGCTATTTCACAAGCCGGAACCATGACCTTTACTACCCCGGTGGCATCTATAGCGATGAAATAGTAAACGGCAAAACGATAAAGAGTGTTGATCTTTTTGCAGGGTATAACAACAGCGCCAAGGCACAGGTGGACTCCGTTATCTATTTTTATCCCGGTGATACAGTATCTCTGAAATGGTGCGAAATAGACAAGGGCGTTTATGATTTCTGGAATACCTATCAATTTTCGCTTCAATCAGGTGCTAATCCATTCTCTGCACCCATAAATATCAAGAGCAATATTTCTAACGGCGCCCTGGGTGTTTGGGCAGGTTACGGGGCTATCTACTACAATGTGGTAGCTAAGTAGTACACAAAGGGCAACAAAATCTATATTTCTGCGCTCTATCCGGT
>CAILMA010000692.1 GCA_903835145.1 uncultured Bacteroidota bacterium | reverse complement strand
GGCAGTGGCGAGGTGCGCGAAGGTCTGGTACAGGAAATACTTACCCAGATTCCTTACGAGAAAATCATATGGGAAGCCCCTCAAAAGGCACAGCAGGTTTATTTCCTGGAATTGCTGGGTGCTAACGTGAATCTGGGCAATATCGCTCCTAATGAAGTGATTCCACTGGAGTCAACAAGGGTAGGACTTCGCGGAGATACCTTCCATCTCTTCCTCAACAAATAATTCAGTAACCTGTTTATAATAAAAGTGGGAAACGTCTTGAAAATCAAGGTGTTTCCCACTTTTTGCTTTTTAACTATGCCAGCCCCCTACTGCATTACAAAATGCACATACCCAACAGTGTTTGGTGTAACCAACCTGAGTATGTACTGACCAGCAGCCAGCTCCCTGCCGGCATTAAGATTTATCGGCTCTCTTATTACGCCATTTACCGCATTGGCAGTACCGTTCATTACAACCTTTCCGGTAATGTCGAGTATATCATAATGCACTTTCCCGTTTAAAGCTGTCTCCAGGTTTGCTGAAAGTGTAAAATTGCCATTATTCGGGTTGGGGAAAATAACCAGATTACAAGATGCAGCTACTGCACTGTTAACCTGCTCCAGCGATGCGTAATACCCGTAAACAGTAACGGTATTGCTGGTATCGGTGGTAGCCGATGCGCAAAGCGAGTTGCACGTGTTTACACAATAGACTGTAGCATTGGTGTTATAGAGTGTGAGCGAATAGGTGTTGTTGGTAGCACCTGCAACTGGGTCGCCATTAAGATACCACTGATACGTGCCGTCCCTGCCGCAATTAGACAATTCCGAGTTGAAAGTAACCACCTGGCCGGGATAACTTATGGAATCCCGCACAGTAGTTGATATATGGTTGGTCGGGTTTATTGAAGGATAAACCAGCATCCTGATTGAGGATGATACAACAGTATCTGGTGCCGGACACTGCACGCTGCTCACGAGGTAGCACTTGATAACGTCATTATTAGCCGGCGCATAACGTAGGGTGCTGCCAGATGCAACGTAACTTGAGAATTTATACCATTCGTAAACAGGCGTAGAGCCTCCGTTCACGGGTGTGGCCGTAAAAGTTGCGGTATCGTGGCTGCAAATGGTATCGCCAATGTTTGATGCTATAGAAACAGACGGCACTATGGTAGCATTTATGGTTATTGTTTTCTGCGCAATGGCCGTACCACAGGGGTTGCTTACAATATAGAGCACGGTATCAAGCCCCGGTGTAATACCTGTTATTGTACCGGCTACATGTGAAGCCCTTGTATTGGAGAGTGCAAAATAGCCCCCGCTGGCAGAATCGGCCAGGGTGACTACTGAGCCTTGACATACCGTTGCGGGGCCGGTTATTGCGCCAGCTGTTGGCAGTGCATTTACAGTAAAGGTGAGGCCGGTCGAATCTGCACCGCACGTGTTGGCAACCACATATTTTATCAATGTAGTACCTGCCATTATTCCGGTTACCCCACCGCCAGCATCTACGGTTGCAACAGTAGTGTTGCTGCTGCTCCAGGTGCCCCCAGTGCCGGTGCCAGTATTGTGCAACGCTATTGAGCCGCCGGGGCAAACACTTGACCCGCCTGCGATAGAGCCTGCTAAAGGCGATACTGCAATACCGAGAGCATGGTAGGCTGATGAACTACCGCAAACATTGCTCACCGTATAAGTAATAACGGCTGTACCTGTAGATATCCCACTCACGGTGCCCGAAGTATTTACAGTAGCCCTGTAGGCTGCCGACGAAGTCCAGGTGCCGCCAGATACAGAATCAGAAAGCGAAATGGAACCTGTAGCACATACCAGCATTGGCCCGCTTATCGTGCCCGCCACCGGATTGGGCAACACTGTCATGGCTATGGAATCGCTTGTAGCCAAGGCGGTGCCACCCACTGTTGCCGAAACCTGACAATAGACGATATCGCCATCAGCAAGGGTATTCGTGGTGAAGCGCACGCTATCTGTGCCCACACTCGCCCCGTTCTTTTTCCAGTTGTAATGTGGTGCTACTACCCCGGTGGCAGATGCCGTAAATGCATTTGAAATGCCGGTGCAAATGGTATCAACTCCTGTTACAAATACCATGGCGGGGAAATATACGGTAGCCGAATCGGTGATACCAATACCGAGGTTATAGTAGCCGCCTGATGGGGTTACCTGTAGCTTTACAGGGCGTACCATGTAGTATTTTAAACCTGTGATGCCGGTAGTATCAAAAAACGATGTGCCGGTAACTGGTGTGCGATTGAGCAGGTTGTATTTGAAAAACTCCCCGGAGTCTGACCGGTAGATGTAGTAGCCTGTCACGCCTGCATCGGGCGATGACGTCCAGGTGAGGTTGGCACCACGGTGGCTTGCAGTTGAAATTGATAAAGCTGATGCCCTCTTTATATAGTCTGACCTCAGGCTAAGATCGCCCATAAGCGCCTCGTGTACATATGCCTGTATGCCATAGATATTCGCCGGGCCATAAAGCGTGCCATCGTTGTTTTGTGAAAGGCGTGCGCTATATCCTATATTTTCGCCCAGCGCCATGTGGTGAAAGAACCAGTACGGCCTGCCCGCCCAGCAATTGGTGAGTGCCGGCACATTGGAACACAAGGGTGCACGTAAAAAGTTATTCTGCACATTCCAGTCGCCAAAGTAGCTACCGAAGAGCATGGTAAATATGCCATTGACATTATTGGTTGCAAAGGAGTCGGTATTACCTATACCGCTTGCTCCCTGAAAATTACCGCCGCCGCAGCCATAGGCCCACTGGTAGCTGCCCGTGTTGAGCGAAGAAATGAAGGGCAATTGGGCAATGCTGTCCCTGCTTACCAAAGGTGCAAAATTGCGCCACCCGCAGGATGCAAACGCCTCGTAATACCACAGCGACGCATAATAGGTTGCAAATACCCCGAAATTATCGTTGATCAGTGCCCTGTGCCTGATATTGAGGGAGTCCATTTTATAACTGTGGTCGCGGGCAAGGTAATTGTTGGTGAGCTGGGCTTCACTGTGCGCAAATGCAGGCATATTGTTCAAGTCTACGCGTGCCACCTGCAACTCAGAAAAATGGTTGAGGGTCGTTTTATCCCACTTACCATCCCCTATCCGGTTTCTATTGGCAGGGTAAGATGATAAAGTATCACTAACTGTGTAGTCTGTAAAAGCATCAGTAAGGTTAGCATAGTAAATATCGGCTGGCCATGCACCAAGGTGGTCAGGGTGCCCGTCAGGGTTAAGGTCGCCGCTGTAGGGTACCGCTATGTGACCCACTATTTGCACGGCTGTTACATTCGGGTAGCGGGCATAGTCGGCAACTATTAACGCCTTAACACCCGTGTCATGCATTGTTCTGGGCACATCATGCCTTATTACCTGCCATCCGTCGCAGCTTATGTCTTTCATAAGGGTATGAATAGCCGCCGAGCAGGAGTCTGATAGCGTACTGTCTACCAAAAGGATGAGCGCGCCTTTGTCATGCAGTGCAGGGCTATGTATCCCGGCGAGTATGTAACCGGTGCCCTGCCAGTAGGTTGTATCGTGGTAATGATCTGCTACTATCTGGTATTCGTAGTTGGAATCTGCAACAACCGTTGTATCGGTAAATGTACTGTCGGTAGTAGAGAGCGATAAAAACGGGATATCCCACGCAAGTGCCGATTTTTCCTTCCGGAAAAGGGTGTAGTAGGTAGTATCAGATATTCTCTTCCAATGAAGGGTTATCTGCGGTGGTGACACCTGGGTGGTAGCTGTAATTTCTACTGCAAAATCTTCAACCGACTGCGCGGTTACATTCTGGCACACAATCACCAGTAACAAAATGGTTAAAAGGCGTTTCAAAAGTCTATATTTTGGTTCAAGATAAACAAAAACTTTCCCTGAAAACCACAAAAATGGCTTTCAGGGAATATTTAAAGTTGAAAGAGAAAAGCTGATGACAAAGCTGCTCTACCGCTCCACTACAAAATGAACATAAGAGACCGAAGACCCGGTACCAATGCGCAATAGGTATTGACCCGAGGCTATATTTTCGTGCTCGCTCAGTTTCACTGTTTCCTGTATTTGTCCGTGCTGCGGTAGTATGTCGCGGGAGAAAATCACCTTGCCCGTTATATCCAGCACATCATAGTGTACTTTATCTTCGGTTGCGCCGTTGGTCTTACCCACCAGCACAAAATCTCCGTTATTAGGGTTAGGACTGAGGGTAAATGTATTGCCTTCTGATTTCAGGCCGGGCACGCCTACTCTGGTAAGGTAGTCGCCATAGACTACAAATACATTGCTGGTGTCGTAAGATCTGATGCTGCAGGCGGCGCTGCAATTGATGAGGCAATACACGGTATCATTACCATAAACCGCAACGGTATACGTGCTGCTTGTTGCGCCCGGTACTGCGTGGCCGTTCTTAAACCATTGGAACGTTGCTGATGCACCACAGAAAGTAACTTCAGAGTTAAACGATACTAACTGACCAAGGTAAGAAATGGAATCACCCGCTGACGAGAATATACTATCTACCGGCATCACCATCGGGTTCACCAGCATGGTGACATTGTTAGACGCAACGGTATCAGGCGACGGACAAACCGCATTGCTCACCATGTCGCATTTAATAACATCGCCATCGGCGGGCAGGTAGCGGTAGGTTGGTCCTGTGCCTACAGGTATGCTGAACTTAAACCAGGTATAAGCTGGTGCTGAGCCGCCATTCACAGGTGTCGGGGTAAAGGTTACAGAGTCGCCCCCGCAAACCGTATCGCCCGGTGTTGCAGCAATGGTTACTGATGGCACCACAACTGCATTAACCGTTATGGTAGCCTCAGCAGTTACAGTTCCGCAATAGTTAACAACGGTATAAATAGCGGTATCGAGGCCGGTTACTACGCCCGTAAATGCGCCGGCAATATGAGAAGTGTGGCTGTTGGTGTGCGACCATGTGCCGCCGCCGGCACTGTCAACCAGCGTTATAGTAGACCCCGGGCAAACCCATGATGGCCCTGTGATGGTACCTGCCACTGGCAACGGATAAACCGTAATTGGCAGTGTTGTTGTGTAGCTGCCGCATACATTGGTAACGGTATAAGTAACGGTATCGAGGCCCGGTGTTACGCCCATGATGCGGTCGGCTGTAACTACAGCATTGGTGTTGGTAACGCCAAAGGTACCACCGGTAACGGTTGAGGTTAGGTATACCACTGCCGCCGGACAAACCCTGCCCGAAACATAGATGGTACCTGCGTATGGGGCTCCTCTGTATTGAATGACGATATTGTTGGAAGAAGTTCGAATAGTATCACCAGAAACATTCATCATGACGCAGCGGATAGTATCTCCACCGTGCAAACCGCCTGTTGTAAACCCAACACTATCAGTTCCTGCTGTAGCCGAGTTGATGTACCACTGGTAGTGGGTGGGGCCCATAGTTATGACACTGGCAATAAAATGCACAGTATCACCCACGCAAATAGAATCACGTGAAGCTGCAATAGAAACCGAAGGAACAAGGATAATATTGATAGCGGAATCGGTAAGCACCACCGGATTGTCATCGAAATAAATACCTGCATGGCCATAAATATCGGTTCCGTTAGCGAGGCCGCCCAATGCATTTATGGAATACATCACATCGCCTGAACAATGGCCGTGGTGGCTGCTATCCAGCAATTTTATGTTCGGGAATTCAAACTTAACAATGGTGTGGCCACCTGAGTGCAGGTAGGTAGTATTCATCTTAGCACTTGCCATGTCCACATTCAGGGTTGCGGCATTTAAGTTGTCAGAAAGTGTATCGAGCACATATATGTTTTGCGCCGTATCGTTTCCATCGTTTTCGAAATGAATGTTATAATGCAGCCTTGTGCCATTAATGATATATCCCGCCGGGAATACTACAGTGTAGTTCGGGTCAAAAGAGGCTTTCGCAGTATCGAGGTGATTGACATAATTACTGGTGGTATCTATATCACCAGCGGTGGGCGTCACGGTTACTTTTGTACGAATGGTATCACCAGGTGTATGCCAGGTTGATGGCACTTCTAAATGGTAGTAAAGATGCACCGGGGCACTGTCTGCACCCGATACGGAAGGCAGGTACCAGATTAATGTAGTGTCTGTTATGGATGTTGGTGTCGGGGTGGCATCACTGTAGTGGTAACTTGAGTCATACCTTACTGTAACGTAGGCAGCTGTACTTGTTGAATAGGGATTTGAGACATAGATATCAGCCTGATTCCTATGCCTGCCAACCCTTTCTGAAGAAGTCACCCTCAAGTCAAAACCAGAGGCCGAAGTTAACACCAATGGGACAGAAAAGCCAGTTGCCGTATATCCAGCCGAGCCAACGGTATCATAAATAATTCCGGAAGAGGGGCACTCCACGCGCAGGAAGGGCGCAATCACTTT
>CAILMA010000691.1 GCA_903835145.1 uncultured Bacteroidota bacterium | reverse complement strand
CCGATCTCTTCCACTTGTTTTTCGGTCTCCATCACAAACCCCAAGCTCACCTGGTCTTTGCCCGCCTTGCCAACGGCCAGTCCCAGCGCAAAGGCGCCGGCGTACCAAAGTGGATTGAGGTAACTGGTGTGACTGCCCAAGGCCTTGAGTCGATCATGCGTCCATGCCAAATGGTCGCTCTCTTCAATGCTTGCGCGCTTGAACTGAGCAGCAAGTTTGGGATCCTGTGTGGCCAAGGCTTGCGAGCTGTAAAGGGCTTGGGCGCAAACTTCCCCCACATGATTGACACGCATCAAAGCGGCCGAGCGTTTTTTTTCTTCGGCGGTGAGAGCCCCTTCCAATTCCTGGTCAGCGGGGTTCACGCGCGAAGCATGCTGCTGGGCAAACACGGTTCTGAGCGCGTCGTCAAAGGCGATTAAAAGATGATCGATGGGGGTGTTCATAAATGGCAATACTGGGGTCAAACGCATTGAGCGCAACCTAGGGTTTTTACTATTAGTAGATTAACTTATACACAGGCACCCGTGGTCGTCTTTTGGGTGCCAAATGGCACAAAGTGTTGTCTGATGCCAACGCAATAACCCTTTTCGCCTCGAAAAGCTTTGCGCGCTCGCTCTGAGTCTGGTTCAATAACGACAACTTCCCAATAAAGGGGGTTGGCTGAGGCTTCGGACGATGACATTTTGTTTGAAAAAGTCGCTTACAGCTCTTTAATAAACCTTGGAGAACCTTGACATGAAAAAAACACTCGTTGCTTTGGCATCGTTAGCAGCTTTGGGCACTTCTTTTGCTCAATCTTCAATGACCATTTATGGTAATTTGGACCAAACTTTGGCCAATACTTCACAAGGTGGAAAATCAGCCACTTTCACAAAATCAAACCTCAACTCTTCTTCATACTGGGGTATCACTTCTAAGGAAGACATGGGCGGTGGTTTGAGCGCTTCATTTGACTTGCGTTCAGAAATCACATTGATGACTGGCAATGCTGCATCTGCAACAACTGCTTTATCAAACTCTGCATCACAATCATTAACCACTGCCGCTACTCAGGGCAACGTGACTACTGGTGCTGATGCACCTGGATTCTTCAACCGTGGCGCATACCTCATGTTTACTCAGGCTGGCATTGGTTCATTGACTGTTGGTCGTCAAGCCGATGCATGGTGGTTGGCTCAAAGTGAAGTCAACACATCGACTGGTTCATCTGGCGGTTTTGGTAACTTGACGGCAATGCAGTCAAATACCCTCTCTTCTGGCTCAATGACTTCCAAAGTCAACGGTGTTACAACTCCTGCAGCATTGACCAACTATTTGGGCGCAGCTTCTGCAACTACTACAGCAGCCAATCCAGCCATCAACCCAACCAATGCTGGTACAACATACGCCTACATGGGTGGTTTTGCTTTGACAACACCCACCATCTCTGGCTTCAGCGGTACATACCAATTCGGTATTCCTAAGATGTCCTACAACGATGCAGGCAGTGCAAACAACGGTGCAGCTTGGGCGATTCGTTACGACGACAATGGCTTGGCAGTTCGTTTGGCCAACACCTACAAAAACGACTATGCAGGTACCAAAGCTTGGTCTGAGGACTTGATTGGTGCTTCTTACACAATGGGTCAATGGAAAGTAGCTTTGTCTAACAACAAGATGAAGCTCTCTGGTGCTGCTGCAGTTCCTGGTGCAACTGGAACAACATCAACTGGTGCTGGCGTGTTCTACACCATGAGCCCAGCTTTGACATTGAACGCTGCTTACGGTGTGTTGAAAGACGATACCAATTCAACAAACAAGTTCACACAGACTTCATTCAACGCAGTTTACAAATTGTCACCACGCACTTCAGTGTATGGCGCAATCTTAAACGGCAAGAACGAAGGTGCGATGGCGCAGTCTCCTGTCTACTCAGGCTTAGGTACAGACACTACAGCAGCAACTGTGAACGCTTACTTTGCTGGTGTTCGTCACACTTTCTAATTCAACAGCTGACATAAAGTCAGTTTAGAATTTTAAAAAGTTAAAAACCCCTCTGCTCGCAAGAGCGGCGGGGTTTTTTAATGCCTTACTGAATAATGTGAATGTCCTTTAGAAAGGACATTACAAGATAATGCTTAAGGTATCTTCGTCATTAAACAATGGTCGAAATTGCTTGTTGGATATTGCCTTTTGTATGTTTTCTATATTGCGTTTTGACCAAGCAATTGGCTCTTCAATTTTTTGTACGCAAGGGAAGACACCAACACAAGCATTTTGAGACAAATTATCAGCACGCTTAAGCATTCGCGAAACCGCGACTTTCATTCCGTTTACCCTCTGTCTTGCCTTTTCTGTAGAGTCACCAACTACGGGCATACAAGTTTTAACAAGCCTTAGTTCCTTGCCAATTTGATAAAGGCTTTTGGTTCCTTCTGGTTCACCAATAGCAAAGCCATCAGACTTATATATTCTGCTTTCATAATGTAATTGATAAGATTGGTAGGCAATTTCAAGAACATCTTTGCGAATCCCCTTTAGTTTTGCAAGTGGTCTTGGTGCAGTTGATATGCGTTCAATTTGCCTACCTTCTGCTGATTTAACAAGTGTAATCACTTGTTTTTTGATGGTTCTTTCAGTTAAGTTGAGAGGAATTTCAACAACCAAATAATCAATATTTCCACGTGAGAATCGTGGGTTGCGTTTGTCTATCAATCTAACTTCAGGGAGTGCAATTTCTTCTCCAAATAGACGCACACCGCGATTTTTCCACCAATCTTCAAATGATTGTTCAAAAATATTACCAAAATCCCAGTACATATTTCGCAAGCGTTTGTCGTCAACCCTACCCAATTTCGTACAAGTCCACCAATATTCTGGGCTGAGTCTTAAATAAGCCCACCACCAATACCTTGAGTTTCGTTTTGCATCTTCAAGGAGCACTTGGCTATTCCTATACCTTAGACGAGGCATTCCTTTAATTAAAACATCTAGCTCTTGTTCAGACATATGTAATCCTTGCTGTTAGCATTTGAAATTATAAAATAGCATGATAATTGATAACGAAAATAAAATATACACATAGACAAGCAATCATGCGTGTCTATTAAAACTAAGGAGTTAGCGATGAGAAATCAAGTAATGGAGTGTTCTATCAGTGCTACTAAAGCAGCAGTTCAACAATTAGCTGTTAAATCAGCAAAAGGAGTAGTTATGGATACTAAAGTATCAAATGAAGTAAAACCAGTTTCTATGACACAAGCCATTGAAGTCATGAAGCGTATTGAGCAAATCGCGACAGAAGTAAGTGTTTGGGAGAAAGGAATATTTACGGAGTCAAATGCAATTCTCTACGGCTTGTTGCAAAAGGCTTATGCCCTGTACAAGGATTTGGTGAATAGCAGTGATAGCAATCTGAAGTATAAAAAACAAGGTTTAAACGATTACCTTATGTTGCACGATATGGCTGCCTATGTTGATAAGCCATTGACCACAAAAGTCATTAGAGCAATATTTGGCAATAGGGACAGACGTCGTTTGTCTACCTACAACACGGTACTCAAATTTCTGGTCAAGATGAATTTTGCAGGCAGCGATATTCCCAGCAAGATTGCTGAATATGGAGGCGTGCAAGAAATATCTCTGGGAAGACCAGAAGGCTTCATTACACCAAAACAGCGAGCTCAACGGGCTGGGGAGGCAGTGTGCGATGTATCAGTTGCAGCCTTCAAAAGTGAAAAGCTAATTAACCAAATCAATGCTGACGCTGTTGGTGAGCGATTTGCAGCAGTGCTGACGTACGAGTCAGATGGCTCTTTTAGTGTCAATTGCGTCTTACAAAGCAATACTGCAGTAAATGCAACGTTGACCGCTTATTACAATACTCAGCAAAAAATGGGTAAGGATAAGGCGAAAGAGGCAGAAGTGACAAAAAAGCGAGTGTCAAAAACTCAGGCTATTGACAACGCAATTGGTGCTTAAAAAGTTATGGGTCAAGTCAAATGGCTTGACCCTAATTTCACAAAAGGAGAAAAAAATGGAAAAAATTGAATTGAACGAACCACGTGTGTTGAACGATATTGTCTTTAGCGATGAAAAATCAAAGTCCAAGTTAGAAAACATCATAAGCGGAAGATATCCATTTCCTGCATTCAATAAGGTTGGAATACTAATTTATGGAGTTTGGGGAACTGGAAAAACTGCATTAGCAAGATTAATTCCTGATTTGATGGAAAAAGCGAAAATAGGTGAAGATGCTAATTGGGAATTTAATTATTGTAAAAAAGGAGGAAATGGGTCATTACTTTTGGACAAACTGGAAGCAAAAACACAAACTGTTTCGTTCAACAGAACTGGATTTCACTACATCGTATTAGACGAGGTTGATAACTTGACAGATGGTACTCAATTGCATCTAAAGGCACTAATGAATCGCAAGGACGTGATTTGGATTATGACGACTAACTATATTGGAAATATAGACAAAGGTGTTATCAACAGAAGCCATCTTATAGAGATGAATGCTGCAAGTGCTGGAGACTGGCTACCTGCTTGTCATAAAGTGTTAAAACAATTTGGTTTGAGATTGCCAGACGCTGCCTTAGAACCAGTTATAAGTTCTTGTGATGGCTCAGCCAGAGATATTCTCAATGCGATGATTGAAATTGGCGTGGAGAAATCGTCAAGTTAAAAGAAAAGTGTGGTGTCCTTTTAAAAGGACATCACAAATAACTTGGTATGTCATACCAGCTCAACTGCACGGCGCTTCATCTCGTCATTGACGGATACATAACGCTGTGTGGTGCTGATTGAGCGATGACCTGCCAAACTTGCCAACACAAAAACTGAGATGCCTTGACTGGCGAGGCTGGTGATAAATGTCTTGCGTCCCGAATGTGATGAGCCAGAGCTTATACCTGCACGCTTATACAAGTAATGGAAGTGTTGTGTGAGTGTGTTGGCACTAAATGCGTGTCTAATTCCGCGGTTGGTGCTGAACAAGGGCTGTGCATCATACAAACAGACTTTGGTAGTCAAATATTCCGCAAGTTCT
>CAILMA010000690.1 GCA_903835145.1 uncultured Bacteroidota bacterium | reverse complement strand
GCGTATAAAATATTGAGTTTAAGCTTGTACCACTTGTTGCCTGAGATTACCGGATGCAATAGGTCAAGCCGCAATAAGTCAAGGCTCGCTACCTTGCCTCCGTACCATGCAGCATTTAATGGTTGAATCTTTACCCTATCCTCATGAATTGTATCCATATTCTTTAAGGTGGTTTTCGTTGTCGCGCCAGTGTGGTCTCACTTTCACGAACAGCTCCAGGTGCACTTTCCTTTGCAGAAATTCTTCGATCGACTTCCTTGAATTTATTCCCAGCTGTTTTATCATGCTGCCTCCCTTACCAAGCAATATCATTTTTTGCGTTTCCCGGCTCACTATAATATCAGCCTTTATCACACTCAATGTCGTTTTTTCTTCAAAAGCCTGAATCAATACAGCAGCGTGGTAAGGTATCTCATCTTCATATAGCCCGTATATCTGCTCCCTTATGAGCTCGCTCACAAAGAAACGTTCGTTGCGGTCTGAGATATTATCTTCGGTATAGTAAGGCGGTGCCTGGGGTAAAAACTTGAGGATTAACGGTAGTATTTTCTCGGTATTGTGCTTTGTCTTTGCAGATATTGCCAGCACTTCGTACTTAGGATAGGCTTCTTTGTAACTGTTTATAACATCAGCCACAGGGGTATCTCCACTCCAGCGGTCCGTCTTATTAAGGAGCAAAATTACCGGCACTTTGAGCTTAATCATTTCAGTAAGCTCGGTAAGGTTTTCGGCAGGCTTGTTTATGTCATGCATCAATATGGCTATATCGGCATCTTCAAGCGCACTTTTTACTTGCGCCATCATCTTTTCATGCAGCTTATACTTAGCTTCTATAATGCCGGGGGTATCAGAAAACACAACCTGATAACCGGGCTCAGAAAGAATACCGAGAATCCTGTGGCGCGTAGTCTGCACCTTAGAAGAGGTAATCACCAGCCGCTCACCCAACAACAAATTGAGCAATGTTGACTTACCGGCATTCGGCGCCCCAAATATATTAACAAATCCTGATTGATAATTTCCCTCCATTATGCCGCAAAGGTAGCTAACTATAAGCTATATTGAAACCATGCACGCGATTGCAGTAAATTAATAAAAGAAGGCAACAACCGGCTGGCATGTTTTACTTTCTGCTGAAACTTAACGTACGCCTTACGTGGTTCTGGTCTGTGGTCTCAAGAAAGTAAGTACCCGTTATCAGTCGCTTTACTTCAATAGAATTGCTGGCCGCCGGCAATTTCCCTTCTATAACCACTCTACCTTCAACGTCCAAAACCTTGTAAAAAATGTCGGTATTAATACCTGCAATCGTCAGCACGCCATCAGCGGGATTGGGATAGCAACTCACAGCGCCTTCACTGGCTAAAACAGGAGTATAAAGTGTGTGCATCCATGATTCATTGCTCACAAAAAGAGAAGCATCGATAGTACCCGCCGACTCGCAAGAAACGAAAAAACGACGCCCCGGCAGGTAGCAAATACCTTCCGTTTGCCATTCTTCAGTACCACCTATTTCTATGCGCCTTTTGTTGCCGGAGAAATACATGTTGCCGGTAAAGTCACTTAACACCCAAAGAAAGGGATTTGTGTGACCACTGAGGTAACCGATCAGCATCACTTCGTGATGAACAGAATCGTAGTCGGCACCAGTAATAAGGCCGCCGACATTGTACCTTGTATAGGGGCTCACAGCGTAGGTACCCGGTGTTTTAGGCAGGCAATAAACCCGGGTTTCCATATCGCCCCGGTCCTTTGTAAAAATATACAACGAATCACCCAGTGCAAAAACTGATTCGCAATCAAAATTATGCGTACTGCTGGGTACAAAACTTGTTTGGTCGGTATAAGAAAAAGCAATCGCCTCGGCATTCACGTGCACAGTAGTGCCAGCCGTAATATCAGACTTCTTCACCTTCAATATGCTTAAATCCCTTCTGTCACCACTGTTGTTGCCAAAGTTGCCGATGTAGATATAGTTTGCGTCAGCAGTTATATCTTCCCAGTCCGTATTTGGGAAATTGTCAATAACTACCGTTTGTAAGGTGTGTCCATCCGAAGTATCAATACTGTAGATTTCTGAAGGATTACCGCTGTCGTTGTGCGTCCAAAGCTTACCATCCGTCCATACAAGGCCCGACGATTCTGAGATATCACTGGCAAGCGCCCCTTTAAGCAATGGTGCGTTGTGCGTAACGGGATAAACGCAAGAACCATCATTGGTGGTGGCAGATGAGTTGTAGTTGGTCGCTGCTGGGTCGGTACAGCCGCTTTGTGCATTGCAAAAGTGCGTGATAACCAACAAAATAGGGAGTATGAAATATCTCATTATTTGGTATAAATATAAAATAATATGAAAATAAGTCGGCAAAGTTATCTAAAGCCAACTGCCTTTTACATTAAGTGTAGATTACCAAATTGTTATGAATGAACAAGTTACCCCTATTACCACAAGTTGAAATTCTGTTAATACCCTTAGGAGCCATTAAGGGTTAAAGCCGCTAAATCACTCCAGACTACGGCAAACAAAAAGCCCCTCATGCACATTTTCAGATGCTTGAGGGGCCCGGCAAAAACAATATTACAATTAGCTCAATCCTTCGATTTCGCCATTTACAAGTTTAATTCTGTAAGCCTGAGGATCTTCAGGCAATCCTGGCATACGCATGATTTCACCAGCCACAGCGACAATAAAGCCTGCTCCGGCATTAATAACGATATCACGAATGTGCAGATTAAAACCAGTAGGTGCGTTTACTCGCTTTGGATCATCAGTAAAAGAGTACTGCGTTTTTGCAATACAAACCGGCAGGTTGCCCCAGCCATTTCTTGCATACGACTTCATTTTTGTCTCTACAGTTTGGCTGAATGTAACCTCAGCGGCACGATAGATTTTCTTAGCAATTTTTTCGATTTTAGTAGCAATAGAATCTTCGTCGTCGTAAGTGAAATTGATGTCTTTCGATGGGTTGTTTTCAATGAGGTCAACCACTTTCTGAGCAAGTGCTGCTGCACCTTCACCTCCACTGGTAAAGCCATTGTTAATGGCAAATACCACACCTTCGCTATCGCACCAGTCAGCAAGGTAATTTACTTCTTCATCGGTATCATGTTTGAACCTGTTGAAAGAAACCACTACGCTCTGACCAAAGTTTTTCATATTCTGAATGTGCCTTTGAAGGTTCGCAAGACCAGTCTTCATGGCTTCAAAATTTGGCTTTGAGATTTCAGAATCTGCAACACCGCCATGCAGCTTAAGTGCTCCTGATGTAACAACAATTATTGTCGCTTTCGGGCGCAGACCTGAAAGACGGCACTTGATATCGAGGAATTTTTCAGCGCCAAGGTCGCTTCCGAAACCAGACTCAGTAACCACATAATCGTTACAGCTAAGCGCCATTTTAGTAGCAAGCACTGAGTTACAACCGTGGGCTATATTGGCGAACGGACCGCCGTGTACGAAAGCGGTAGTATTTTCTGTTGTCTGCACCAGATTTGGCATTACAGCATCTTTCAGCAATACAGTTATTGCTTCTGCTACTCCAAGATCTTTTACAGTGAAAGGCGTTTTATCATACCTGTAACCGAGTACTATGCGCTCTATACGCGCCTGCAGGTCATCAAGACTCGTAGCAAGGCAAAGCAGCGCCATGATTTCTGATGCTGTTGTGATGTCGAAACCAGCCTCTGTTGGTATGCCGTTACCAGAGCCACCAAGGCCGGTAACGATACTGCGCAGCGATCGGTCATTTACATCAAGCACCCTGCGCCATACTATGCGTTCAAGGCCCTTGTCGTTTTTGCGGTTCTGGTATTGGTAGTTATCAAGCAGCGCAGCAATCATATTGTTGGCGCAGGTAATAGCATGGAAATCTCCTGTAAAGTGAAGGTTGATTTCATCCATTGGCAGTACCTGTGAGTAACCACCACCGGCAGCACCACCCTTCATACCAAAACATGGCCCAAGGCTTGGCTCACGCAGCGCAACAGCCGCTTTCTTGCCTATATAGTTAAGGCCAAGCGACAAGGCAACACTGGTTACGGTTTTACCTACACCTGCTTTATTTGGCGTAACTGCAGTAACCAGAATAAGGTTACTGTTTTTTACTTTATCTTCATTTATATAACTAAGCGGCACCTTCGCCTTGTACTTACCGTATGGTATTATATCTTCCGGATCAATGCCAATATTCTGCGCTATCTGCGCTATAGGTTTTAATTTCGCTGCCCTTGAAATTTCAATGTCTGAGGGGAATTTTGCTGCGCTGGCTTCAGTGGACATAGTTTTGTTTTAAGAATGAAATAAAGAATTTAACGCTACAAGTTAGCAATAGCATTTTGAAAATCCATAGAATTATCGGTTAAATCTTTCTGACGAAATTTTTTGTGTCCTTTTTTGCATTTTAATGCTTAGTTTGCATGTTATAACACATAAATAATACGCACAAATGGACACTAATAAAACGAACGAAACACCAGCAGCAAAACCAACGCCACAACCAGCAGCAGCCAAAAAAGCACCTACAAAACTGCCATCAAAACCAATTTCTTTTTCCGGTCAGGCACAGTCAAAAAAAGGACAAAAAGCAAGCAAGGTAAATGCCATCAATTCCAATAAAAAAGGCGGTGTCAACCTGATGAAAAAGTTAAGCGGCATGTAGT
>CAILMA010000689.1 GCA_903835145.1 uncultured Bacteroidota bacterium | reverse complement strand
GTACGCGTTTGCTCTGAATGGAGTTTGCAACGCCCGTCAAACGCTCATCACCACCACATCACCTCGTACGCGTTTGCAACGCGTATGCTCCGGAATGGTGTTTGCAAACCACGTCTACCAAACACTGCCCCCAAGCGCTCCAAGGTATTACTAAAGTGAAATACAACGTTCCCTCCAATCCTTGTTTGTGTTCGCTGATGCAATATTCCAATCAATTGGCATATTAGAAATCCAACCGTTTTGCGCGGTCATTAATGATTTTACGATACTCATTTTTCAATTCCGTAGGCAAGAAGCTACTTTCAATGAAAGTACGCCACGTAGGCACCGATTTAATGAATTTATTATACAATCTTTCTACACTCTTCGGGCTTGTTAACGGGCTGATTAACAATAGCTTGTCAAAATCTTTCCGGGTTAGTTTTCTTTTTTTTCCGTTCAACGTCAGAGCCAGATCTTCGTTGTCGTTCTTCATCAAAAGTGCAGATGCCACCATGTCATATGCTGGAGAAAGTACATAGCCCAAGTTCGAATTTTTGATCAGGGAAAAATTTTTCAGGTGCATGTCCGCGTTTCCCGTGAGGAATGAAAAAACTACTTGTTCATAAAAATTTAGGACATCAAGGCCGGGGTTGCAGGAATACCTCAAAATGCATTTTGCGATCTGTTCATACGATCCTTTGTATTTGTCCTCGGTCAGCCGTTCGGTCAACTGGCACATATCCTCCATATGCAGTTTGGTTGCTCCTATCCTGTCTATTCGCTTTGTAATGTAGGCAAGGTTACCGCTTGCCAGCCTTATTAAAGAGTGGGGTACCGTTTCAATCCCGGCAATCCGGGCTAAATGCATCGTCAGGTCTTCTACCTCTGGGAGGAATTTGAAATGTTCAGTTGGAGGTTTTAAAATATACCCGCCCCAAAGGCCCACAATCGTAAACCTTACATTTGGATGTTCGTCTGGCTTCAACTCCTTCTTCTTCGTTGGTCGTTCTATATTGAGTGAGAGTTTGGCCTGAACACCCGTAACGGCTGTCTGACTTTTTACCACTTCTTTTGCTAACGTTAGCATCTGTTCTTCTGAATACGGAAGGTTGGGCGCCTTAGGTATCCCAAATATTTTACGACTGCACGTAGTATGAAAATCAATCGCGCTTCCCGGCAGCTCGCGGTAACAATAGAGGCACCTCATAAGTTATTACTTAATGATCCAACAATACTCACGGCGCCAATGCAATCTTTACAGCACGCAAGCAATAAGCCCATTCGGTCGCTCTTGTTTAGTTTCCAGTTTTGTTCTGCGATATTTAACAGCCAACCTTCAGGAACCAGCCCATCGAAAAATGGAAACATCACGCGGCTTGTATAGCTGGCTTTCAAGGTTGGTAACGTCAGGCTAATTGCTTCGGCGCTGCCCGATTCTAAATATGCTTCATCATACCGGAACAAATACCCCTCTTCTGTTTCCGCTAAAACGCCAGCAAGTTTATTTCCGACATAAATATTAGCTTGTCTCATCTAAATATTTTTTTCTGTTCAAAGGTACAGGTGCCAGTTCGTGGCCGAAAAGCTGCAACACTTGGTTCACTTTGTCCATTCTAAGGGTTTGTTTACCTTGCTCGATATCTCGAATAAATCTTAGCCCAACGCCCGCTTTTTCGGCGAGTTGGGGTTGCGTCAGGTTAGTTTGACTTCGTTTTTCCTTAAGAAATTTCTTTAATAATTCCGATGAAAATTCCATAAGATTATACCCTTTGGGATATAAAATTACAAAAAAAATCTTTTTTATACCCGTTGTGGTATAAAAATAAAATAAAATCAATTTTTATACCTGATAGGGTATAAAAATTGATTTGCTATATTCCTTAATTGCTTTACGTCCAGCTAAAATTGTAATGCTAAGGCCTGTAAGTACTGTACGTCCCAGCCCAAGGCAAACCAAACGCGCACCACCTCATCTCGCACGCGTTTGCAACGCCTGAGGTCTAATGAAACAATAATCGATGGCCGCCCTGCAAGGGCCAAATCCCCCAGCCATGGGCACCGCCCATGGACG
>CAILMA010000688.1 GCA_903835145.1 uncultured Bacteroidota bacterium | reverse complement strand
GTTACAATGCACGGTAAATATACTCAATAAAAATTTGATTTTTGAGCATGGCATTCAACCTCACTACCTATGAGGGGGGTACCAACTTGATAAATCCAGTGAGCCGGGAAGGCAAACAGCCCGGCCTAAATACCCTGGAATTGTTTCAGGAACCGGACATCGTTTTGAGAGTACAGCCTCAGGTCATTCACCTGATATTTAACCTGCGTTATGCGCTCTACCCCCATGCCAAATGCAAAGCCTGTGTATACCTCAGGGTCTATACCAAAGTTGCGCAACATATTCGGGTGCACCATTCCGCAACCAAGTATTTCCACCCAGCCGCTGTGTTTGCAAAGGTTGCACCCGCTGCCACCACATACCGTGCAGGAGATGTCCATTTCGGCACTCGGTTCTGTAAACGGGAAGTAAGATGGCCGGAAGCGCACCTTGGTATGCTCACCAAACATTTCAGTAACAAAGTAGTACAGCGTCTGTTTAAGGTCGGCAAAAGAAACGTTTTTATCTACATAAAGGCCTTCACACTGGTGGAAGAAGCAATGCGCACGGGCAGATATTGTTTCGTTGCGGTACACACGGCCGGGGCATATAACCCTTATCGGCAGCGGTTGTGTCTCCAGTATACGTGCCTGGGCCGATGATGTATGTGTGCGCAATACCCAGTCAGGATTGCTGGATACATAAAACGTATCCTGCATGTCTCGTGCGGGGTGGTCATGCGGCATGTTGAGTGACGTAAAGTTGTGCCAGTCGTCTTCAATCTCCGGGCCGGTAGCAACGCTAAACCCTATGCGCTCGAAAATGGAGATGATTTTATTTTCAACGACGCGAAGCGGATGCCTGGTGCCAGTGGGCAATGGCGTGCCGGGCAGGCTATAATCTATCGCAGGGCCTTTGCTGGCAGCAGCTTCGGCAAGATCTTTGAATGATTCGTATTTCTCTTCAGCAAGCTGGCGGAAACTATTGAGTGTGAGGCCTGCTTCCTTACGCTGATCGCCGGGAACATTTTTCATTTCAGCAAAAAGTTGCTTCAAAATTCCTTTAGCACCCAGAAACCGGATGCGGTAATTTTCCAGTTCGGCAGCGTTTGCCGGCTGGAAAGCCAAAATTTCCTGCTCAAATTGTTGTATTTGTTCCTGTAAAGATGCCATAGCGGCAAAGATAAGTGAAGATTCAGCAGTTTAAAAAAACTCATTGGCGTTGAATGGCAGGCGCAGCTGATTATTTCTTTATGTTTACTCTTGTACCGACACCTACAAAAGAAAATAACTCCTCCACATCTTTGTTCTTGAGGGCGATGCAACCATCGGTCCAGCCCACACCAAGCTCTACTAAGTCCTCACCACCCTTCCAGGTGCCATGTATGCCCACGTTGCCACCCATGCGGGCATTGGCCGGAATCGATTTCTTTTGTTTGAGCGCATTGAACCGTGCAATTGATGAGTCGTTTGGATAATCAAGCAACATAAATTTGTTGTATTGCGATGCCGGGTTCTTGCTTTTAATTTTAAACCAACCTTCGGGTGTGCAGCGGTCGCCTTCCACACATTTATTTTCCATTGGCCGCGGTCCGAACACAGCAATATAGGAGCGTATCTGTTTACGGCCATAAAACACATCTACTTTGTAGCTCGATTTATTTACGACAATAAGTACAGAGTCTTTATTGAGTGTATCTCCGCTTATCGGGCGATGCAGATTCAGGATGGGGGCCTTCGAAACTGGTTTGTAAATGGTCTCCGTAACACGCATGTTGTTTTGGTCATACTGTATCACGCGCACAAAATTGCCCTTACCATCGTAGTACTCATCTTTTACCTTTATATTTTTTGGTTTGGCGTAGTCATTAACAGGTGCTGATACAGCAGGGTCGGGCCTTTGCTGTGCAAGTGCTGTTGCTGAAAAGAATAAGAAAATAAATAAGAGTAGAAGTCTATTCATGCAGTATTACAACCTTTGGTGATCACCGGGCCGTGTAAAAACAGGCACTTGGTGGCAACGAAACTATTCAAAAAAGTTGGTAATAATAACTATCTGCACATTTTAAAGACTGGTTAAACCGACGGATAATGTCGAAAAAACGTGGGATTACTATTGTAAATCAGGACGAAGCGGCGCAGATAAACTTATAATAAGTATGTTATATTACTCATTTATTACGGTAATGCTGAAAATCT
>CAILMA010000687.1 GCA_903835145.1 uncultured Bacteroidota bacterium | reverse complement strand
TGGTTTCCAGTAAAAATGAATGTTCTTCAGAATGGTTTTGATTTTTACTTTTTTTCTAACGCAAATAGCTTAATTTTGCGCCCGTAATAAAAAATTTTTTAGGCTCATGGCTGTTCTCGTTAATAAAGATTCAAAAGTAATCGTACAGGGTTTTACCGGTACTGAAGGCACTTTCCATGCTACGCAAATGATTGAATACGGTACCAATGTAGTTGGTGGCGTTACCCCTGCAAAAGGTGGTACACTGCACCTGGACAGGCCTGTATTTAATACTGTAAAAGATGCTGTAGATGCTACAGGCGCTGATGTTTCCATCATTTTCGTGCCACCGGCTTTTGCAGCTGATGCGATAATGGAGGCTGCCGATGCAGGCATTAAAGTTATTATTTGTATTACAGAAGGCATTCCAGTTCAGGATATGGTGAATGCCCGTGAATATATTAAAGGTAGAAACTGCAGACTTATAGGCCCTAACTGTCCTGGCGTTATTACTGCCGGTGAAGCTAAGGTTGGTATTATGCCAGGTTTTGTATTTAAACCAGGCAGAATTGGTATTGTTTCAAAATCAGGTACCCTTACTTACGAGGCTGCTGACCAGGCTGTAAAAGCAGGATTGGGTGTTTCGACGGCAATAGGTATTGGTGGCGATCCTATCATTGGCACTACTACCCGCGAAGCGGTAGAACTGTTGATGAACGATCCTGAAACTGACGGTATAATAATGATAGGTGAAATAGGTGGTAACATGGAAGCTGAAGCTGCAGGTTGGCTGAAGAACAACATGAACAAACCGGTTGTAGGCTTTATTGCCGGCCAGACGGCTCCCGCCGGAAGGCGCATGGGGCATGCTGGTGCCATCATAGGCGGTGCTGATGATACAGCTGCTGCTAAAATGAAAATAATGAGAGAATGCGGCATTCACGTAGTGGATAGCCCTGCTGATATTGGCAAAACAATGGCTGCTGTTCTAAAGAGCGCCATGGTAGCTTAATAAAACATAAACTAATCCCTGGCTCAACCGGGGATTTTTTATTTAAGCGCCGTAAGGAGCTATTGGAGCAAATGTTGGCATAATTATTGTATTTAATGAAGCAAGATAGCAGTGCGTGAAAAAAGCTGTTTATCTGAAATTAAAATAATTGAATATGAAAAAGTTAATTTTTGGCCTGTTGAGCATCTCTTTTTTAAGTATGATGCTTATTGTAACCACTGGTAGCAAAGCACAGGCGCAGGATGTTTCTGTTTCTTATCAGGATTTCTACGATCAGCTTGCTCCTTACGGGCAGTGGATTGATGATCCGGATTATGGTAGTGTTTGGGTGCCAAATGAAGGTTCTGATTTCAGGCCGTATGGCAGCCATGGCTACTGGGCAATGACGGACTATGGTAATACCTGGGTATCTGATGATCCGTTTGGCTGGGCTGTATATCACTATGGCCGCTGGACATACAACCCTTATTATGGCTGGATATGGATACCCGGTTATGAATGGGCACCTGCATGGGTAAGCTGGAGATACGGCGGCGGCTATTGCGGTTGGGCTCCACTTGGTCCGGGTTATTATGTTGGTGCTAATTATGGCTGTCCTGATAGCTGGTGGGTGTTCTTAGGTCCTGATCACCTTTATGGTCGCGACCATTACAATTACTGGGGTGATCGCAGAAATAACCATCGGTTTATTAACCAGACCACTATCATCAACAATGTTTATACTGACAACTCTACCCATGTTCGTTATAATTACGGGCCACGGGCTTCAACTATAGAGCAGGCAACGCACAGGCCGGTACAAGTATATAAGTTTAACCCAAGTGCAAGAGCCGGCGCAGCCGTGGTACAGCGGAATACGATAAACATGTATCGCCCAAGTGTGGTAAGAAGTACTGTGAGTACGGCACGTCCGGGTAGTGTGATAACTGCACCAATGCGTGTAGGTAAGCCTCAGGATGCTACGGTGAATGGTGGCGGTGGTCAGACCAATTTCAGAAAGGAAGAAGAACACCAGACGCAAGTAACTAACCAAAGGGGTACTGAGCAACGCAGCAATGTGGGACAGAATAGCCGTACCCCTGAACCAGTGCGCACGAACCCGGCACCAGCTGCAAATAACCAAAACGAAAGGAATAACGCGACACCGCAATATTTCAATCACCAGCCAACTAATCCTCAGCCTGCACGCGTTGACCAGCCTCACTTTAGCCCGCCACCGGCACAAAACAGACCTGAGCCGCCAAGGAATAACCCTGCTCCGCAACAACAGCAGCAGCGTTATAACCCACCGCCACAACAGCAGCGTTCTAACCCTGCTCCGCAGCCACAGCAACAGCGTTCTAACCCACAGCCGCAGCAGTCAAGACCACAACCTGGTCCTGCAAGAGGCGGAGGCCACAGATAGTACAATACAATTTTAAAATAAGGGACGGGAGCTGCTTCATCATGGAGCGGCTCTCGTTTTTTTGTTGGCGGATGGAGGGTATCGGGTAAAGCGAGCGGTTTATTGTAGCGTAGTGTTCCTTTTTATTAATTGTGCACCGTAGGTCAACATTCAGTAAAGGCCAATAAAAAAGGAACACCGCCGAGCGATGTTCCTTTTTTAAGAGTATCAAAGTA
>CAILMA010000686.1 GCA_903835145.1 uncultured Bacteroidota bacterium | reverse complement strand
GGCATTGCTCACCAATAACACCCACAGCAGGCTGTACCCAAACTTGCTGCCACCCTCAATATCGGTGGCCCAGTTGCCCGGGTCCATATAACCCACACTCACCATGTATGCCGGCCCAAAGAACGCGAAGAGCTTTTTCCACGCGCTCCCCTTGGTAGCCGGCTCAACCGAGCCGTGCACATTCAATAATGATTTGGTTTCCGACACTACGTTGCTGACGTTTTTTGCTGCCGCGCAAAGTTACCGTGCACGGCAATGCATCGGCCGATCGGATTCAGCTATTCAAAAACTTAACAATTGATTTTATTTACCGCCCAACCAACACTCCGATATTGACACTTTGAAAGCCAAAAAACCTACTTTTGCCTAAATTTTAAGTACCACCATGCGGAATTGGATTTGGAAAGTAGCTTGCTGTGTGTTGTTGATGTACACAGTTGTAGGCGGCTTCCTGATGCCCGTGCCTCGACTCGACATTCTGAACGAAACCATAAGGAACCTCTATTTTCACGTACCGATGTGGTTCACCATGCTCACTTTGTTTGCCACGGCATTCGGGTATTCCATCAAGTACCTCCGAACAAACAATTTGGAAGACGACATCCGTGCTCTCGAATTTACGAATGTCGGAATCCTGTTCAGCATCCTCGGCATGGCTACCGGCATGGAATGGGCCAAATATACTTGGGGTTCCTTTTGGAGCAACGACCCCAAGCAATTGGGCACTGCCATGAGCATGCTCATCTATTTTGCCTACCTCATATTGCGGTCGGGTATTAAGGACGATGAAAAACGCGCCCTGATCAGTGCCGTCTACAACATTTTCGCATTCGCCATGATGATTCCGCTCATTTTCGTGTTGCCCCGTATGGTAGATTCCCTGCATCCGGGCAACGGTGGCAATCCGGCCTTTGCCAAGTATGATTTGGATAGCGACATGCGTATGGTGTTTTATCCGGCAGTGATAGGTTGGATTCTGCTAGGATTTTGGATAAGCACCGTAAAAGCCCGAATCGGGCTGCTTGAATTCAAAATAGCATCTGACCCTCTATAAAACTCGAAACGAAAGACCATGAAAAAACTCATTTCGGCCGTTTCGGCCTTGACTTTATTCACTTCCAATAGCGTATTCGCGCAAACGGAAATGGCCGACGGTATGCGTTCGTCTGGCAAAATATACGTTGTAGTTGTAGTTTTAGCGACTATATTTGCAGGAATTTTTGGGTATTTGGTCTATTTGGATCGAAAAGTCTCAAAACTCGAACGGAAAAATTAACACTCAATTATTCACAAAACAAAAAAAATTATTGTGGAAACAACAACGAAACAGGCTCCTGCGCACTACAGTTTCTTCCAGGGCGTAGAGCGGAACTTTGACAAAGCATCCCAATACACGCGCTTCGAACCGGGGATTCTACAACAAATCAAAGCCTGCAACTCCGTGTACAGCATGCGTTTCCCGGTGCGCATTGGCGACCAGATCGAAGTGATTGAAGCCTATCGTGTGCAGCATTCGCATCACCGTTTGCCCTGCAAAGGCGGTATCCGCTACAGCATGGATGTAAACCAAGACGAGGTAATGGCATTGGCTTCGCTGATGACTTACAAATGTGCTTTGGTGAGTGTACCGTTCGGCGGTGCCAAAGGCGGTATCCGCATCAACCCCAAGAAGTATACCACGATCGAACTGGAAAAAATCACTCGCCGTTATGCTTCCGAACTGATCAAGAAAAACTTTATCGGTCCCGGCATCGATGTTCCCAGATCG
>CAILMA010000685.1 GCA_903835145.1 uncultured Bacteroidota bacterium | reverse complement strand
ATTACCCCATAAATCAAGGTCAAGCCTAAAGCGACCATGACATATAAACAGCCCATCACAACACCATTGATGGATTGTTGGATGATTAAACTTGCTAAATCCGACATAAAGCCTCTGTTCTATAAACCAAGTAAAGTTAATATTTGAAAAAATGCCCAGTCAGTTATCTTGACTGGGCATTATTCTTGAAGTCGCACTATCCACAATTACCAGTTGAGAGATTTCCAACTGAGATCAGGTTGAGTTTCGACATAGTGAATCACAGACATATTCTGATTTTGTCCGTCTGGACCGAAAGTGATTTTTCCGGTAGTTACTTCGACATCTTTCATCTTCAGCATTTCGTTTCTAATCGATTCTGAATCTATAGCGCCCTTACGAACGGCTTCAGCAATGATCATAATCGTGTCATAAGCATGCGCATTGATGTGTGTTGGAACCTTATCAGCACCGTATTTAGCTTTGTAGGCTTTTACGAAATTCTGCACCATAGGACGTGGCTCACTTGGATCAAATTGCGCAATTCTTGTATAACCTACAGAAGCTTTACCTGCTTTTTGATCAAAGCCCCAAGGTAGCCAAATGGTACCAATTTGTACGGCTTTACCACCACCACCCTTAGTGATTCCAGCTTGCGCTAAGGCTTGTGCAAGTTTCACAGTTTGACCTTCGAGTGCAGAAGTTAACAGAACATCTACTGGACCAAGAGAAGCAATGCGGGTTGCAATAGAAGTAAAGTCATTGACATCGCGCGCAAAATCAATACGAGCTACCACTTTACCGCCCAACAAGGTAAACGTTCTTTCAAACGTATCAGAAATATCAATACCAGCATTGGTTTTTTCATACAAAAGAACAGCAGTTTTTGCATTCATTTTTCTATAAGCATTGACAGCAAGACTATCTGTTTGCTGACGTGCATTTGGGAAGATTCTGAAGGCATATTTATAACCAGACTCAGTTAACTTCATAGTTGCAGAGCCGGCGTTGAGAAGGGGCACTTTTGCCTCTTCTAAGATTGGAGCAACAGCCAAGGTTGCATCAGAACATTCTTCACCAACAACGATATGGGGCTTGAAGTTTTCTAAAGTTTTCTTCACCACATTTGTTGCAGCCAAAGGAGAACACTGTGAATCATTATAGTCAACTACAAACTTATAACCTTTGACACCAGTTTTATTCAGTTGCTCAATTGCAAGATCAGTACCTTCACGGCCCATGACACCAAAATAAGATCCAGGCCCTGAAATCGGATATAAAAGTCCAATTCGGATCACTTTTTCTTGGGCGAAGGAATTAGTGGTAAACCCTAATGCCACCAGAATGAATATTGGCGATAGCTTTACTATTAGTTTCAAACTCTTAAACATATCATCTCCACAGTTGCGTTTTGTAATTACAATTCTTACCTACACCTACTTTATTTGATTTAATATTTGTAGACAAGTGTTTTTTTGATTCAAAGCTTTTAAACATAAATAATAAATAAAATGACAATTTTGGTAACAGGCGGTTTAGGTTTTATAGGGTTAAACCTAAGAGAATATTACTCTCATTTAAATTTTCCGTGCATTTTAATGTCCAACAATGCCCCAACTAAGGGCATCTTAAAATCATTAGAAAAGTATCAGCCTAACTTTGAGTGGGTGCAAGGAGATGTGAGAAGCGAAGCAGACTTAGATCACGTTTGTCAACAATTTAACATCAAGAAAATTGTCAATGCAGCGGCAATCACCGCGGAATTAGCCCGAGAGATCAATCACGCAAAAACAATATTTGAGGTCAATCTATTAGGTTCCATAGAGGTGTTTGAGTGCGCACTGCGTAACCGGATTGAGCAGGTCATCCAACTCAGCTCTGGTTCTCTTTTTGGATATGTGGGTCAGCACGACCCTATCATTGATGAGTTAACCAGTCCGGTATTGCCAGAAACAATGTATGGTATTAGTAAGCTTGCAGCTGAGCGGGTAGCGCTGCGATATCGAAAAACCAGAAATCTGAATGTAACTGTCGTGCGACTAGGACTTGTATACGGTCAGTGGGAATATGACACCGGTGTTCGCGATACACTGAGTTTGCCTTTGCAGTTATATTGGATGGCAAAGCAAGGGAAAAAAGCGATTGTTTTTCATGAAGTAGGCACCGATTATATTTACAGTAAAGATGTTGCTCAAGGATTGGGATTGATTTTGCAAGCAGGTAGTTCTCCAGAAGGTTTATATCATTTATCAAGTGCCCAAGTTTGGTCATTAAGCACTTGGTTAGAGTCACTACAAAAACACTTCCCTGATTTTTCTTATGAAATATCAGAACAACGAGAAATATGTAATGTAGGATTGATTGGGCCATTATTAAGGTCACCGATGAGTATTGAGCGTATCCAAAGAGACTTTGACTATCGCCCCGCATTTAATCAACAGCAGGCTTTTTTAGATTTTATTACTCATCATGAGGAAATGTTATGAGCGCATTATCACGATTTCGGATTTTAGATCTTACAAGAGCAAGAGCTGGTCCTACATCGACTAAGCAATTTGCAGATTTTGGTGCAGATGTCATTAAGATTGAACAGCCCGCAGATGGTGGAGAGCGAAATCAACTCAGTGGTGATCGACATAGTTTTGATATGCAAAATTTGCACCGTAACTCAAGGTCAATTACTTTAGATTTAAAAAAACAAGAAGCTAAAGAAATTTTTTATCGTCTCGTAAAAACGGCAGATATTGTGGTTGAAAATTTTCGTCCTGATGTGAAGTTTAGGTTAGGCATTGATTACGAAACTTTAAAAGCGATCAATCCGCGCATTATTTTGATGTCCATCTCTGGATTTGGGCAAGATGGGCCTTATGTAGCAAGGCCGATGTTTGATCAAATAGCGCAAGGTATGAGTGGCATCATGTCGGTTACAGGTAAGCCAGGCGGCGGTCCTATGCGAGCAGGTGTTGCTATCACAGATATCACCGCTGGATATATGGCGGCGTGCGGGATGTTAACGGCACTGCTTGAGAGAGAAGTATCAGGACAAGGACAGTGGGTGCAAAGTTCTCTGATACAAGCGGGTGTGGCAATGATGGATTTTCAGGCTGCAAAATATTTGCAAAAAGGAGAAATCCCTGTGCAAGTAGGCAATGACCATCCAACAAGTATGCCCACTTCTTGTTATGAATGCTTAGATGGATATATCAATGTTGCAGCCACAGGGCAGGTCATGTGGTTAAGTTTATGTGATGCCATTGGCAAGCCAGAATTAAAAGAAGATCCTCGCTTTGTTACCGAGCCACTTCGCGTCAAACATCGCGATGATTTAAATGCGATTTTTATACAAGTATTTAAGTCTAAAGAAAAAACATATTGGGTGAAATTACTCAATGAGGCTGGTGTTCCTACTGGTCCGATATATGATATGGCTGAAGTGTTTGCAGATCCTCAAGTGATTTCTCAAGAGATGGTTGCTGAAGTTACGCATCCAAAAATTGGAAAATTAAAATTGGTCAATCAAGCACTCAAACTGTCTAGAACACCTGCGAAGGTGAAAACTGCAACACCTGAGCTCGGGCAAAACACCCAAGAAATTTTAAAAGAATTAGATTATTCTGCAGCAGAAATAGAAACATTGATTACTAACAAAATTGTTTAATGAGGAGATAGAAAATGCCGTTCGCAAAAACCGATGATGGAATAAATTTACATTATGAAGAGGTGGGCTCAGGCCAAACTTTAATATTTGTACATGAGTTTGCAGGAGATTACCGTAGTTGGGAATATCAGATGCGTTATTTTGCAAGATATTTTCGCTGCGTTACTTTTTCAGCAAGAGGATATTTGCCATCAGACATTCCTGAAGACCCAAAGCACTACTCACAAGAGCGCGCTGTTAAAGACATCGTTGCCGTGATGGATCATCTAGGCGTTGAAAAGGCTCATATTTGTGGCCTATCAATGGGAGGTTTTGCCTCACTCCATATGGGTATCTCTTATTCGCACCGCGTGCATTCATTAGTCATTGCAGGTTGTGGATATGGCGCTGAGCCAGCCAAAAAAGAAAGTTTCCAAGCCGAGGTAGAATCTGCCGCTAAGTTATTTGATGATGTTGGCAATATTGAAGGTGCTAAAAAATACACCATTGGGCCAACACGTGTTCAGTTTCAAAATAAAGACCCAAGAGGTTTTGCGGAATTTGCTGCTCAAATGGCTGAACATCCTGCTATTGGTTCTGCTAACACCTTGCGTGGCGTACAAAAAATCCTCATGGCGTCTACCAAGTAGTAGATGTCCTCTCTTGGTTCAATCGCGCTGATGTGTGGCGCAAGCCGGATCGCGCCCAAGCGCTGTTAGAT
>CAILMA010000684.1 GCA_903835145.1 uncultured Bacteroidota bacterium | reverse complement strand
AATCTTCCTTAACAATGCCGCATAGTGAGTCAAAGCTCTTTCGCATGTCCGTAATAGGACGATATAGCCATTAACGGCAATTATGGGATAACTGCAACATCGTATTGCTGATTTTTTACCAGCAATATTATCTATACTAAGGGCTGTTTGCAAGACGTGGTTGCCCGGAGGCTTACGCTTTTTCTTTTACACGAATATCTTGGTCTATTTGTCTATTACAGCTATTAGGTTTTGGGTAAAAATGCCGTTAGGGTTACCCGTCTCCACCATTTTCCAGAATTTATGCCTGGCCACCTTCGTCTTCCAGAGGTAGTACCTTATGGTCGATACCAGGCCGTGCGGCACCGGGCCCGTAGGGTAGCAGGCCGATTTGCTATATCCCGTATTCAGGATAATCTGATTTACAGAAGTAATGGTATAGGCCATCTCATGGGTGTAGTCGCCATAAAACACGCTGGTATAGTATATACCCTGTCCATTCGGCACCTGCATTACAAACCTGCCTTTATCCGTCAGGTTTTTATTCACCAGCATTAGAATCTCAAAAACCTCATTACGCGTAAAATGCTCTATTACATCGCGGGCTATAATGAAGTCGAATTTCTGTTTGTTTTCGTTGAGGTATTTTAGCAGGTCATCACATATCAGGTTATTGATGCCAAGCTTCCTTCCTTTTTCTATCTGCTCGGCTGAAATATCTATACCAAAGGCATTTTTGTAGCCCATTTTATTGAGCCAGTAAATGAAATTACCATCACCACAACCAATATCGAGCAGGAATGCGTTTTTATCGGCTGGCAAATGCCTTTTGAAATGGAAATCAAGTACTGGAGAAATACCTTCCATCTTAGCAACAGTGAGTTCACCATACAATGTTTTGTTGTGGGTACTTACGTAGTTGGTATATAATATTTCTTTAAATTTTTCCATTAAAACAGCAGATTTAGTTGTTGAATAATTGATTTCGCTCTGGCGTCGAGCGAGTGTGTGGCCCAGGTGTGGGCAAAGCCGGCCGCCCGTATTTTCTCCCTCCGGGCAGGGTCGTCAAGGAATATCTTTATTTTTTCTACAAGCTCTTCGGGGCCATCGAAAAAGCCGGCCTGCTCGTCCTCTTTATAGTACAATACCGATTCCTCATTGCGCTCATGCAGCATAAAACCGTTGGCACCGGGTATATGGAACGTACGTGATGTAATGAGGTCGCCGGAGGAAGCCCCGGAAACCTGCTCTGACAGGATAGCAAGGTTAATGAGCGAACACTGTATAGCAGCAGCATAAAGGTCGCCGATGAGGTAAACTTTTTGTATCGCCGGTCCGAGACTTGCTGTTGAAGACCGGTCCCACTGTCCCCCCCATATTTTCAGGTCCACATGCGGCAGAGCTTCTTTCACATGTGCAAGCCACTTCTCCTTCTTAGGAGACCAGGTGCCAATAAAAGAGACCTCGTTGGCATACATGGCTTTGTCTTTTGCACTCAGGTTCAGCGGGCGGTGAATATCCGGGTCAAAACCATGTGGAATGAAAAACATGTTTTTAACGCCATACTTATCTACCATGTCTTTTATCCCAAAAGTTTTGGTAGTAAAAATGAGGTCATAAAGCGGTATGGACTGAGGTATGTTCTTGCCGTGGGCGGTCATGCTTACATCGGGATAGAACAACGCAATTTTGCAATTGTTTTTGCGGGCAAACAGTAAGGTTTGGGGCTGTACGAACACACCTTTGTATACCAGCAATACATCAGGCTTAAAAGTTACGACCTGCCTTTTTATGGCATTGTTGTACTCAGTCTCCTGCCATGGCCTTATTAATCTTTCGGCTATTTTTAACTTTTTGGTTCTGCTTTGTAAGCTCACGAAGTAAAATTCGTCAACGACCTCTATCATGCAACCTTCTCTGCTTAAAGCCCTGAACAGCCCACCAGCATTACTCCCCCTCCATAATGGCCCGGCACAAAGGATCTTCATATTGATTGTAAATTATAAATAATCTGTAATTATTTTTTTGGTGGCATAAATCAATATATATGTTGACGTATATGTCACCAATATCTCAAGATCGGCCCCCATGGTATAGGACAGCATGAGTAAGTAACCGCCGAAGAGAATGCCTATAACGTTGTAAGGAGAAGAATAAAACTCGACAGAATTCCAAAGAATGACGAGGATGCCGCCGAAAAGAAAGCATCCAATCATAACGCCTGCCCAGCCGAAATCGAGGTAAAGCTCGCCGGGTATTGTCATATTCACCGAGTTATTAGCCGTACTATAGTCCTTGCTTTTACCACTTTTTATATAGGCAACGCCAATTTCAACAGCAAACCAACGCCCCATCTGAATGAGTGGTTTATCGGGCCACAAAAATCTTGGCACGAGTGCGACGAGGAGTGGGGCGGAAGCAGAACCCTCATAAAAACCATTTTCTTTGGTGAGCCTAACAATATTGGTAAGCTGAGCCAGGACCGCAGATCGGTCAAGGAAGGTACCCGAAGCCTCTTCTTCTTCGAACAGGTCTTCTGATTTTTCTTCTTCCCCGTTTATTACCTGCTCTGTGATGATGTCAGCGAAGCTATTGATACTTTCACCACTGCTACGGAACTTACCGAGGGTACTGAAGATAGAAAAGAAAGCGGCAAACAACAGTGCAAACGGAACAATACGATAGGAAAAAACAGCCTTTATATGCCCTTTACCAATAAAATACCCTGCAAACAAAACCGCAGTAGGAATGAGGAGCTCACTTCTGAGGTAAGAATTGGTAGCTGCAAAATAGGTTTGTACCACATATAAAACCAACGCATAAGTTCGGCAGTCGAGGTCATCCTTCTCAGCCCAGAGCCGGGCGAAGAACAAGATACCGAATACACCGGCAAGGTAAAACAGCTTTGTAATGGAGCCGAGAAATGATACATATTGGGCCAGTTCGGGGAAGAAAATTGCAATGCCAAGAATGTAATAGTACATCTTTTTTATGTACTCTTTTTTTACATCGAATCTAAGCGAGGGGAGTGAGAACTTTTCGAAAAACAAAAAACCAAGAAATATGGCCGTGGACCCCAACGCCCAAATTGAAGACGCCTCTCCATCATACTGAGGAATCATATGGGCGTTCATCCTGTTCGCTTCAGTTCCTATCTTTCCCATCACGGACAGGTTACCAACACATGAAATAATACAAGCACCGTAATACACCGAAAGCGGCGTCACGAATTTCAACCCCACATTCATTACAAGCAAGATAGATATAATGCAATGTATTATCATAACAATGTTGATGGCTTCCGGCGAAGCGCCAAAAACCGAATCCATCATTAAATAGATAATAACAAAAAGTAAATGTACAGCCATTTCAAACGATTATATGCCCGTTGCCTTAAGGCATGGACCAACCAATTCACGAAGCAAATATATAGCAATAAGGTTTAGCCCTTGTTTCTTTTCATTTTTTTCAATTGAAAATAATATGTCGTAATCGTTTTGCCATCAGATACACAAAAACATATTGTCTTAATTGATCAGCAGATCTGCTTTCGGTGCAATCGTCAATCTACCATATTAAATTCCTTCATCCAAAGATATACCGAGAGCTGCCTATAAATATGCAATGCATCTGGTGTGCTGAGGTGCCCACTGTTGAGGTGTGTTTCCAGTTCGCCCTTGTACTTCCGGTCGATAAAGTTGATGTTTTTATAATTACTCAAAACCCAGTCTTTATCCCGTGTCAGCGAATCAGCCAAGGGCGTATAGAAACCTATTTTGTCCGTTCTCTGATAAACTTCTTCTGGCAGGTACTGCCGGCATGACTCCCTTAGCATTGATTTTCTGAGTCCGTTCACAAGAAACTCTGATGGCTGCACAGAGGCCACAAACTCTGCAATTCGATGATCGAGGAAGGGCATCCTGCCTTCAACACTGCAGGACATACCATTTCTATCATCGTAGTGTACAAGATGGGGCAGGTGAACACCAAACATGGACTCTGCCCAAACATTGTATATCTTATTGTAGCTATAGGTCTTAATAATGCTTTCATCAACACCTGAAAGAAATTGCTCACCGATATGGCTCCGTTTGCTCAGCCGCGATTTCACCCTCAAACTGAACTCAAGACCCGGTGCCAGGGATTGCACCAATGCTCTCAGGTAGTAGCTCTTTCCGAGCTTCATGTGCCTGATGTTATTGAGGAAACGGCTAAAGTGACCCGATTTTAGCTGTTCCATAAGTATAGCCTGAGCCATATTGCTATACCCAAAAAACAATTCGTCGGCGCCCTGTCCATTAAGAATTACTTTAATGCCCTGCTCGGCAGCCATCTTCATAAGGAAACCATGGGCAATTATCGATGGGTCGCCAAACGGCTCTTCTTGTATCCCAATGTATTTTACAAGGTCTTCTTTTACTGAAAGCGAATTGAGGTTTTTAGAGTGAACTATAAATCGTGGATTATGCCATTTTTCAATTACTGCATTTACAAAGTTTGTTTCATCAAATTTGCTATTGGGCGACTGAGCGGTAAAAACGTGAATATTTTTATCGTAGTATGTAGAAAGTATACCTGTAATAACCGAGGAATCAATACCTCCGGATAAGGTAATACCAATAGGCACATCAGACAATGTTTGAGAAAGAACAGCCTCAACTACCAGATCGTGCAATTGTTTTTTAGCAGCAGCATCAAACGGTATTTTATCCTTATTTCTTATGTCTGGCAGGCACCAATAGGGTTTTGCCTCAATATGCTGTTCTCCAAACGCAAGCCAGGCGTAATGCCCTTGTGGAAAATGGAAAATATCTTTAAAAAATGTATGGGTGGCCAAATGTCCGTAGTTGCCTATCGCTATGTATTCTGTTACGGCTGTTGCATTAAACTCCGGGTGCTCTCCTTCTGCAATCAGAGGCTTCATTTCGCTCCCCAATTTCCAGCTTCCGTCATTGTGCCGGCGGGTATACAGTGGTTTTTGCCCGAACCTGTCCCTCGATATAAAGATTCTTTCGGTTTCCTTATCCCAAATAATAATTGCCCACATGCCCACAAGCGTGTTGAGCATCTTTTCCTGCTGTTGGCGAAAAAGCTCAAGAATCGTCTCAGTATCAGAATGGCCGCGAAATTTGTGACCGGACAAATACCTTTCCCTCAATTCCAGGTGGTTGTATATTTCCCCGTTAAATATAATTAAATACCTGCCGCATGAAGAAGACATAGGCTGATGCCCCAGCTCAGACAATTCCAGAATGGACAATCTCATGTGCAACAGTGCAACATGTTGGTTATGAAACATGCCGGTATCATCGGGGCCCCTATGTTTTAGCAATGGGCTGGCCCTATTGATAAAACTTATTCCCTCCTTTTCATTTTTACCCAGGTAACAGGCTATTCCACACATTTTATTATATTCCTTTCGTGAAAAATTATTTTGATTTTAGTGCTAAGAACCTGATGATTGGTTTTAACTGATGTTGCATACAAAAATAATTTTGCACAAAGTAAGTTATTTTGTTTCTGTAATCGATTGTATTTGTGACGTCAAGGGCCTTCCTCAGCGTCAAAGTTATGTCATTTGGTGATGGTGAGTCTGCAAGAGCAGCTACACCGTTGTATTCAAATAAATTCATGTATTCACTTTTCACGCCTACTATAAAAAGACCTTTATCCAAATATTCGCCAACTTTATTCGGTGCTATCATCTTTGATACGATAATATCGTCATATTCCCTTGTAAGGCACGCGCCTATATGTGCATGTTCCTGCAATGCGAGCATTTCAGAACGTGTAACATAGGGATACAACTTAATATTATTTTTGTTCTTGCTGTGCTCTACAAAGTCTTTGATTTCGCTGCAATATTTGTTGTCCTTTATCCCGGTT
>CAILMA010000683.1 GCA_903835145.1 uncultured Bacteroidota bacterium | reverse complement strand
CCTTCTTTGCACTTTGCTTTGCGAACTCTGCGTTGAAATATTTTGCCAAATAGTGACCTAATGTTATGCTTAAGGTACTAAAAGTTGCGGAGAAAGAAAAAAACAGCCGGACAGCGTTACGTTTAGAAAGTTAAAACAATGGAACTATGTGTCATAATTGAGTTTTACTGGCGCAAACGCTCTAAATAAAATCACTATAAGTGGGTTGGACTTGTCGAAACTAAATTATTAATTTCAATAACTAAATAGATCTGTTAAATATGGTGTTTGTCGAAGGGTTCTAATTAGAAGGAATGCAGCCGACAACGAAACCTAAAACATTTATAACAATGTTTTTCAGTATATTATACATGCTTTTAAAAAATATTAAAAGAAACATTTGAATCAATACACGGGATTTTTTAGCGGAACGATATTGGTTTTAACAAAAAATGTCCGCTCATTATAAACTATGGAAACTTTTTTCATAAAAAATGTTTCCATAGTTTTGCATGGTAATTCTAATGGAACCACTAACAAAAATATTGACTGCATCGACGGAGCTTTTCACCCAGTATGGTTTTAAAACCATTACGATGGATGACATAGCCCGCACCGCAGGCATATCAAAGAAGACGCTATACCTTCATTTTGCCAATAAAGAGGAGATTGTAAATGAGACAATGGTATGGCATAAGAAGACCATGGGAGAAAGTTGCGCCATGCTGACCCAAACAGCTGAAAATGCCGTGGAATTAATGGTAAAGATGATGGCCTTCTTTGACAGTATGCACAAGACTATAAACCCCATGGCATTGTTCGAACTGAGGCGTTTTTATCCGGAGGCTTACAAGATCTTCAGAGATATGCTGGAAGACACCGACGTTACGATGCTACGGGACAACATATTGCAAGGAATAAAAGAAGGGCTGTACCGGCCTGAGATAGATGCTGACCTGATGGCGCGATATAAACTGGAGACTTCATTATTGGTTTTTCAGCCGAACCTGATGGTGAATGACCGCAACAGCCTGATATCAGTATCGATGGAAATAGGCGAACACTTCATGTATGGCTTAGTGACACCGAAGGGCGAACAATTATACAAAGAATACAAATCGAAATACTTAAAGCACACACCCACTATATGACAAGATTATATTTTACCTTAATTAGCTGTTTTGCATTTGTAGCAATGGCAATGGCACAGGAGACGGCACCAACGCCGCTCAGCCTGCAGGACTGCATGGACTACGCTCTGAAACACAATTACAGCATTAAAAATGCGGCAATTGATGTACTGATACAAAAGGCACAAAATGCTCAATCCGTTTCTGCTGCCTACCCGCACATCAATGGCAAGATGGAATTTGATGACTTTAATGTGCCGCAGCGTTCATTTGTCGATGCCAGCGCATTTTCACCCGGCATCCCTTCCGGCACAATTATTCCTATTGCGTTTACTCTGCCCTATGCAGGGTCTGCTGGAATAACGGCCTCCCAAGTTATTTTTGACGGCAGTGTGAGTGTTGCGTTGAAAGCAAGAAACACTGTTTTAGAATTCTCGAAGCTGAACGGTGCCGTTACCGAAGAGAATGTAAGATACAATGTATTTAAAGCCTACAATTCGCTGGTGATTGCTTACAGGCAGTATAATATAATTAAGAATTCCCTACAGTTTGCGAGGAGCATTGAAAACGATGTAACCATCACGCAGCAAAACGGTTTTGCAGAAAAGATGGATGCAGAGCGCGCAAATGTGTCGGTAAATAACCTCGTATCAGACAGTATTAGAATCAACAATATACTTACTGTTTCTGAGCAGGTATTAAAATACCAGATTGGTATGAGCATAAATGCGCCCATCGTGCTGACGGATACAGTAGTTGAATCAAGAAAACAAATTGCAGCCGATTTGCTGATTGCTGAAGGAACTTATGAAAATGTGCCAGAATACAAGGTTGTAAAAACGGCTTTGTCGCTGAATGAATTTAATCTCAAAAGGTATAACCTTGCTGCGCTGCCAACGCTGAGTGCCTTTTGGGCCTACGGTTCGAATTATGGAGGCTTGAATGGCAGAGATATTTTTATGTTCAATAAGTATTGGGCCAGTTCCACGCTTGGGGTACAGTTAACCGTGCCTATTTTCAATGGCTTTATGCGTAAAAACCAGGTGACAGAGGCAAAGCTGAACATAGAGAAGTCAAAGAATAATATTGACAATATGAAACTGACTATAGACTTTCAGGCTGCACAGTCGAGGATCAGTCTTAAAAATGCGATACTACAGGTGCAGAGCCAACACAGGAATCTTGATCTTTCCAATGACGTACTTGATCTTGCACAGCGCAAATACAAATCAGGTGTAGGCAGCAATCTTGAGGTAACTCAGGCACAGACAGATCAGCTTAGGGCACAAACGAATTATTTCAGCGCGCTGCTGGACCTCATAAACGCTGAGGCTGACCTTAAAAAAGCATTAGGACTCTTAAAATAATCAATCATTTACACACTACTTAAATATAAAATATGAAACGTTTACTTTATTTACTGATACCTGTTTTCATCCTTTCATCGTGCGGAGAAAAAAAACAGGACCCTGCTGCTGAGTTGCTCAAGCTTAAACAAGCGCGGGTAGAAATCGATGCAAAAATTGCAGCCCTGGAAAAAGGCAAAAAAGATTCGACCAAGGTTGTGCCTGTATCGGTAACGGCATTAACAAAGGGTGTATTCAATGCCTATATAGAAGTGCAGTCAGAAATTTCGGGCGATGAAAACATAGTTGCTTCGTCGCAGGCACCCGGTACAGTAAAAACGATTGCTGTTCACTCAGGACAAAAAGTAGCTAAGGGCCAGTTGCTGGCAGTGCTTGATGCCGGCCCGGTAGAGCAGCAAATAGAAGCCCAGAACTCACAGCTTGGATTGCTGAAATCACTTTATGAAAAACAACAGAACCTTTGGAGCCAAAACATAGGCACCGAGGTGCAGTTGCTGAGTGCAAAGACGAACTATGAGAGCAGCCAAAAGCAACTTGCTGCACTTAAAACGCAGAGAGACATGTACAGGATAGTTTCGCCTATTTCCGGCACCATAGATGAGGTGGGTATCAAAGTAGGGCAAATCTGCACAGCTGGCCTGAATGGTATAAGAGTAGTAAGCTATGACCAACTTAAGGCAGAGGCTAAGCTCGGTGAAAACTACCTTGGGAAAGTGAAGCAGGGCGACCCTGTTACGATAGTACTTCCTGCTGTGAATGACTCCATTAAGACCACTATCAGCTACGTAGCACAATCAGTAGAGGAGCTTTCGCGCGCCTTCCTGGTACAGGTGCGCCTCCCAAATAGCAGCAAACTGCACCCAAACATGAGCTGTATTATGAAGATAGCCAACTATACCAACTCAAGTACGCTTGTGGTGCCTGTATCTGTAATTCAAAATACATCGAACGGAGCAATGGTATTTGTAGCTGAAGGCAATAAGGCGAAGGCTGTAAAAGTGGAAACAGGCCGCAACTCTAACGGAAAAGTAGAAATACTTTCAGGACTGAACGAGGGCGACCAGGTAATAACTGCCGGTTATGAGGACATAGAGAACGGGCAAAGTATAAGCATACAGTAATATTTCCTAACAACATTATTGCCTTAACAATATTCTAATGAAAGACACATTCAAAGAGTTTAAACCATCGAGCTGGGCGATTGATAACCGCACTGCGATATATATAATAACGGTTATTATAACCCTAACCGGGTTGTGGGCCTATATGAATCTGCCTAAAGAGCAGTTTCCGGAAATCAAGATTCCTCAGATCATAGTACAGACCTTGTACCCCGGCACATCGCCGGAGAATATGGAAAACCTGGTGACCAAACCAATAGAAAAGCAGGTAAAAAACCTTACCGGTGTAAAAAAAGTTACCAGCAACTCCTTTCAGGATTACTCGGTTGTTATAGTTGAGTTTAACACCGACGTAAAGATTGATAAGGCTAAACAGGATGTAAAGGACGGGGTGGATAAGGCTAAACAAGACCTCCCAAAAAACCTGCCTTACCAGCCTGAAGTAAAGGATATCGACCTTTCTGAATTGCCGATTATGTCGGTAAACATATCTGGTAACTATGACCTGAAACGCCTTAAAAGGTATGCAGATAAAGTAAAGGACAATGTAGAGGCGCTGAAAGAAATAAAAAGAGTAGACCGCGTTGGTGCACTGGACAGGGAGATACAGATAAACGTGGATATGTATAAGATGCAAGCCGCAGGCCTTACATTCGACGACATAGACCGCGCGGTATCTGCCGAAAATATATCAACCACTGCTGGTGAAGTATCAATGAATGATCAGAAGCGTGTATTGAGCATCAGAAATGAGTTTAAATCGGCTGACCAGATCAATAACATCATTGTAAAAAACCAGCAGGGTAAGAGTATATACCTTAAAAACATAGCCCAGGTGGTGGATAGCTTTGCTGAACAGAAAAGCTATGCGCGCCTTGACAACAAGAATGTAATAACCCTGAACGTAATTAAAGCAAAGGGATCGAACCTTATTGAGGCGAGTGACAAAATACAGGACCTGGTAACCACCATGCAAAAGAAGGGCGACCTACCGAAGGACCTGACGATTGTGACAACAGGGGATCAATCGCAAGCGACCAGAAATACGCTGCATGACCTTATTAATACTATCATCATCGGGTTCCTGCTTGTAACCATTATCCTTATGTTCTTCATGGGGGTTACGAATGCGTTATTCGTGGCGCTATCGGTACCGCTGAGCTGCGCTATTGCTTTCCTTGTGTTGCCTACTATAGGCTTCACGTTGAATATGATTGTGCTGTTCTCGTTCCTGCTTGCACTGGGTATAGTGGTGGATGATGCCATTGTGGTGATAGAAAACACCCACCGGATATTTGATAATGGTAAGATGGATATAACGCGGGCGGCGAAGCTGGCTACCGGAGAGGTTTTCCTGCCGGTACTTTCCGGCACGGCAACAACGCTTATGCCCTTTATACCCCTTGCCTTCTGGAAAGGCGTAATTGGTAGCTTCATGTTCTTCCTGCCTATCACACTTATCATAACGCTGGTAGCATCGCTGCTGGTAGCCTACATCATAAACCCTGTGTTTGCGGTAAGCTTCATGAAAGTAGAAGACAAGAACCACCCGGACCTTGGTAGATTTACACGGAAGGATATGGTGCTTTCGGTGATCTTCGTGGCTGTGGCAGCTATCTGTTATATTACCCGCCAATACGGTATTGCCAACTTCCTTATGTTCCTGTTTGCCTTTATCCTGGTGGAAAAATTCGTTTTCTCCAAAATGATTCATGCGTTTCAGGACAGGATATGGCCGGCATTCCGCGAATGGTATACCCGCGTGCTTAAGGGTGCAATGCGCTACCCTATTCTGATTTTTATTATCACTGTGTTTTTTTTACTACCTATCTCTGTCTTTCTTTATAAAGCGCGGAATCCTCCGTTTGTATTCTTCCCATCAGCTGACCCGAATTTTACCTATGTGTATCTTAACCTACCTGTAGGTACTGACCAGGCCTATACCAGTGAAGTACTGCGGAAACTGGAGAAAAGGGTAAATGATGTGCTTGGCAACGACCCGGCAACCGGAAAGAAAAACCCGATTGTAAAATCGGTGATAGCTAATGTAACCGTTGATGCGGTAGACCCTAATGGCAGCGAAATAGGTGACTTCCCAAACAAAGGAAAGATAACTGTTGCGTTCGTGGAATTTGAAAAGCGTAAGGGAGTCTCAAGTACCATGTACCTTGAAAAAATAAGGGCTGCTGTAAGGCAGTACCCGGGTGCGGAAGTAACTGTAGATAAGGAAGGTGGCGGGCCACCATTGCCGAAACCAATTGTAATCGAAATCACGGGCGAGAATCTTGATTCGCTGGTGAATACTTCAGAAAGACTGAAACGCTACCTGGAATCGAAGCAAATAGCGGGTGTAGAGGAACTCAGGAGTGACTTTGATGCGCACAAACCTGAAATCGTATTTGACCTGGACAGGGAGCGCATGAACGACCAGAGCATATCTACGTACTCCGTTGCTATGAATATGCGTACCGCCATCTTCGGGAAAGAAATTTCGAGGTTCCGCGATGCCAATGACGACTACCCTATTAACCTGCGCCTAATGCCATCGCAGCGAGCAGATATAGATGCGGTGAGAAATATGCCGATAGTATTCCGCGATATGGGTATGGGTGGCATGATAAGAACTGTACCAGTGTCGTCGTTTGCCGACATACACTATGGCGACACTTATGGTGGTATCAAGCGCAAAAACCAGAAGCGTATCATCATCCTGTCTTCCAATATCCTTTCCGGTTTCAACCCGAATGAGGTAGTGGCAGCACTGCAGAGAGAGATCGATCAGTTCCATGTGAGTCCTGCGCTGACCATAAAGATGGGTGGCCAGCAGGAAGACCAGGCTGAAACATTGAGCTTCCTGGGTAGTGCGATGGTGATAGCTATGATGCTTATCTTCCTTATTTTGATATTGCTCTTTAACTCTCTGAGCCGCACCGTAATCATCATGAGTGAAGTTATCATGAGTATCATTGGCGTTATGCTGGGTTATGCTGTGTTTGCACCTACTTTCTCCCTTGTAATGAGTGGTATTGGTATTGTGGCACTTGCAGGTATAGTAGTGAGAAATGGTATCCTGCTTGTAGAGTTCATGGATATGATGCTGAAAGAAGGCATGGAGCCCTATGACGCCATAATAGAGGCCGGCCGTACCCGTATGACACCGGTATTGCTTACCGCTACCGCAGCTATATTGGGTCTTATACCATTGGCTATTGGTCTGAACATTGACTTTGGTGGCCTGTTTACTGAATTTAAACCTAATATCTTCTTTGGAGGCGACAGTAATGCATTGTGGGGACCACTTGCATGGACCATGATATATGGTCTTGCTTTTGCAACCTTGCTTACTCTGGTGGTAGTGCCAGCAATGTGCTTGCTGAGTTTCAGGTTCAAAGCATGGGTGAAAAGAGTTTCAGGCAAAGTAGGTGAGAGCCTTGAGGGATAAAAATGATGTTCGATAAATTTTAGTATTAAAAATCGGAATTCCGCCGCTGGTGTCCTCAACCCCCGGCCCCTTCTCCGCGAGCGGCAGAAGGGGTGACATGAAATTCAACTTGGGATGCCGATATAAGTCGTACAAAGAGTATTACTTACCCCAAACCGCACCTGGTTTGGGGTAGTTTTTTTGATGTTGTTGGAGTAATGAAGAACATAGCCTGCGCACATTGGCTTATCTTTGTAGCCGAAATACTCTTATTTTTTATACAATTTTTATATGCGCTACCTGAGTTTACTGTTTGTTCCATTGTTGCTGCTGACTGGTTGTTTTAACCGCATTCCTGTGGACCTGATTGTGCACCACGGGCTGGTGTATACAGTTGACAGTGGCTTCAGCACAGCAGAGGCATTTGCTGTGAAGAATGGTAAAATTGTAGCCATTGGCAAGAGCTACGATATACTTGGCAAGTACAAGGGCGATGATGTAGTAGATGCCAAGGGCTACCCTGTTTTCCCCGGGTTTATAGATGCGCATGCGCACTTCCTGGGGTATGGGCGTTCTTTGTTTGAAGTAAATCTTTATGATTGCAAGAGTTGGGACGAAGTACTCACACGCGTGCAGGCCTTTGTGAAAGAACACCCGAAAGAATTGTGGATCCGGGGCCGTGGGTGGGACCAGAATAAATTTCCCGGCAAGGCCTACCCTGATAATGCAAAGCTGAATGAACTCTTCCCGGGTAAGCCGGTATTGCTGCAGCGGGTTGACGGCCATGCTGCCATAGCCAGCACACCAGCGCTGGAGCTCGGCAAGGTGACGGCGGCAACTACCGTTACCGGAGGTACCATAGAACTTAAAGACGGCAAGCTAACGGGACTGCTCATAGACAATGCCGTGGACCTTGTAACCAATGCCATACCCCTGCCGGTAAAAGCCGACTACGAAAAATGGCTGGTTGCGGCACAGAAGAAATGTTTTGAAGAGGGCCTTACAACGATTACCGACTGCGGTCTCATGCACTATGAGGTAGCGATGATTGATACTTTTCAGAACAACAAAAAACTGAAAATGAGGCTGTATGTAATGCTTACAGACTCAGCCTCCAACTACGAAAAATACCTTGCGGCTGGCCCTTACAAAACCGACCGGCTTTATGTGCGGGGCGTAAAAGCCTATGCTGATGGCGCACTTGGCAGCCGCGGTGCCTGCCTCTTGCAGCCCTACAACGATAAGGTAGGATGGACAGGCTTCCTGCTGAACCCGGAAAGCCATTATGACTCGCTGGCAAAAATGCTCGTAAATACGGACTTTCAGCTGTGCACACATGCCATAGGCGATAGCGGCAACCGTATGGTGCTGACGGTTTATAACAAGTACCTGAAAACCAAGAATGACAAGCGCTGGCGCATAGAACATGCACAGATTGTGAACAAAGACGACTTTAGGCTGTTTGGCAGTGCATCAGTAATTCCCTCGGTGCAGCCCACCCATGCTACAAGTGATATGTACTGGGCAGCTGACCGCATAGGTGCTGAAAGACTAAAGGGCGGATATGCCTATAAACAACTACTGGAGCAAAACGGATGGCTGCCGCTGGGTACCGACTTCCCGGTGGAAGACATATCGCCGGCAAAAACTTTTTATGCTGCTGTTGTAAGGAAGGACAGCAAGGGATTTCCCGCCGGTGGTTTCCAGATTGAAAATGCGCTGACCCGGGAGCAGGCCCTGAGAGGTATGACGATATGGGCGGCTAAGGCTGACTTTGTGGAGCACGAAGTAGGCAGCATAGAAGTGGGTAAAAAAGCTGACTTCGTCATCATCAACAAAGACCTTATGAAAGTGCCTGAGGCGGAACTATTGGAAGTGAAGGTGTTTACGACATTTGTTGGTGGGGAGCGCGTTTATGGGCAGTAGAGGGGAGCAGCCCACGTTAATTTATTGTTATACCTGTTCGAATATTATCCTATCTTCGCACATCAAAAAAATTACAAAAAAATTTAAAAT
>CAILMA010000682.1 GCA_903835145.1 uncultured Bacteroidota bacterium | reverse complement strand
TGGGTATTGGTACCGGTGCCCAACTGCACCAGCCACTGGCCATCGCAGTAATAGGTGGCTTTGTCGTTGCGCTGCCGCTCTTGCTCGTTGTGCTGCCGAGTATGATAAAGGTGGTGTGGAGGGGAAGGTAGTTTTTAGTACGTCAAAATTATGCATCAGCCTCACCATTCATAAGCCTTTCCAGGTTGCTGAGTTTATCGAGCCAGAAGGCATCGAAGAACTGTATCCATTTTTGTAAGGCAGCAAAGCCCTCTTGTTTTAGGTGGCAATGGCGCTCGCGGCCAACATCGGTTATGCCTATAAAGCCTGCATCTGCCAGTATTTTTATGTGTTTGGACACGGCCGGCCGGCTCATTTCAAAGTTATTGGCAATGGTGTTAATGCTCATGCTGGTGCCGGCAAGCAACAAGAGGATTTGCCTCCTCCCCGGGTCGCCTATGGCATAAAAAGGGTCTTTCATATGCTATGCGGCGTTTATTTTGTTGCTGGTCATTAGCGACAACAGTCGGTTAAAGATCTTGGTTTTCCAACCTGCGTTCATGGCAAGGTATCCGAAGTAATTTTTAAATCCTTTGAAGCCAGTGTGCTCCAGCAATAGTTCGGTGCCACCGGATGTGGGCGTTAGCGTCCATGTTACCACAGAATTCAGGTTTATCTGTCCATTTCCGGGCCCGCCGCACCAGGTGTAAGATAATTTAGTGTAGGGTTTTACCTGCGTCACCTCGCAATAAACGATACCATCAAATCCAAAATTGAATTTAGGCTTTGTGGTGAAGCGGAATTTGTGCCCGGTAACCGGTTTGAAGTCATTTTCCATCAGCCACTTGCCCAGCAGATCGGCGCGGGTGAGGTATTCCCACACCTGCTCAGGCGGGTGTGGGAGCGACCATTTGTGAACTATACTTTTCTCCATCATTTGCGTAACTTAATAGTTACGCAAAGATAAGTGTAACTATTAAGTTACGCAATTTTTTCTCCTGCCTTCGGTTATTTAGAAGACTTTAAAGGTGAGCCCCGGGAAAATTTGCTTGAAATTGTTTGTCATTATGAACTCAGGCGATAGGGTGATGCCTTTCTTAAGGCGGATGTCGGTGAATACCTTCATGGTGACGCCTTTAAAATAGTTGCCTTTCTGAGCGTAAAGATAACCTACGCCGAAGTCCACTACCTGACCCATCCAGGTTGCCGCTACATCTTCATACTGAGAGCCGACAACGGCGTTGATGAACCAATTGTCCTGTACCAAAAGATTGTTGTTTGCATCCCTGCCAAAGAAATAATAGGAAGAAGTAAACAGCCGGTAGAAAGAGTATTCCTTTCGCCCAACTCCCCAGGTCTGGTTGTAACTAATGCCAATTTCAGCCTGCGGAGTAAAGGTGTTCATCACTATAGCTGCGCCTATGTTTGCATCGACAGTCAGGAAATTTCCTTTATGACGAGTATTGTAAGGTTTGTTTTCATCTGTAACAATCCACGAGTAGCGGTTAAAGTTCTTGCCACCGGTATAGTAGGGATTGTAGACAATAGAAAACTGAGGAAAGTGAGAGGGTTCAGCTTGCTTGGCTTTCTTGTTTTGCGACACTTGCTCCAGTGTGTCTAAAATACGACGCAGCTCCACCCGGTCGGCAATAATCTTGTCCACATCGGTATAGTTATCAAGAATGAAAGTTGCCTGAATAGCATACGGCAATGTGCATTTAGATTGATAAAGTAGCTTTTCTACTATTATACGCACCGTATCCTGTTCCAGCTTTAATTTGGAGACCTCGCCTGTCCTATTGATGTAGATGTCGCCGTCGGCATCATATTTTTTGAACCTTATTTTTTTGAAAGAATACTCGGGACTTATAACGTAGTCAATTCTTACGTGGCCACCAGCCACGGCGTCGAGCGAGTCTTTGTAAAAGGCGATATCTCTACGGAAGTTCATTAGAATGGAATCAAGATTTCTGAAGTTTTCATAGTCCTTTACATTGAGCATGCTCAAGATCATTTTGCCTTGTTTCAGCTGCACAATGTCTTTGATGTCAACTTGGCGGTCCTTAACATTAAATGTTTTATCTGTCTTGGTGCGCAAAAGGTCTTTCTGGCGCTCAGTGAGGTTTTCTGTTTGTGCCAATACCTGGCCTGCCAGCCCGAGCATAGTAAGCCCGAGGCATAAGAATGACTTTTTCATTTCGTCTGTATGTGTTTTTTGAAAGGTTATTTGAGGCCGGTGCAGATAACAACCGGATGAAGCAATTAGCAATTAGTTCTGACCGTAAATATTGATTTTAAAAATTTTGTGAGCATAAGTATTGTAAAGGCCGTATGCAGGTAAGAATGTAGAACCGGGTGACTTGATAAATACAAAATTGCCAAACATTCTGTTTTCACGAGGCATCAGTCTTTCCTCCTGTTCTTCCTTCATCACCTCATTTATGTGCACTACCGTGCGGTGCCTGCTGGCCAGGGAGGGTGCAACTTCTGGCAGCAATTCCATTGGCTTGTTGGCTGCCATTGCCGCATTGCCGGTTTCTGCTTCTATTTCGTTAATGTGTATCACCTTCATGCGCTGCTTTGTCTGTTTAGGGGGGTTAATTTCAGCGGTCGGTTGGGTATTGTTTTCCGTTGGTTGGGGTTTATCATTGTTTACTTCGTGCTGTGGCTGCGGGGTTATCGGCGGGTTCGTCGTCAATGTTCGCACCAGCGGGGCTATTTGTTCTGTTTGCGTATTTATATGTGCCGTTGTGGGTGTCGCAAGGCGCCCCACAGCGAGTGGTGCGCTCTTGTGGGGGTGGTTTTCAGGTGTTTTGTTTTCAGGCGCTGTCTGTTTGTTCTCGTTTGTATTTATGATATCGTGTGCTGCGTGTACTTGCTGTGGTAGGCTATTGGGAGCAACGGCAATATTGCTTTCCGGCGTTGGCACTACATGTGTTGGTGCATAAAACTGGTAGCCGAGGGCAACTACCATCAGCACAAGGGTGGCAGCTACCGCCCACTTCATCAGCGGTAATAGCTTGCGCTCCTTTTTTTGTTCCAGCATTCCCTGCAGCCGCTCCCAGGCTTCTTCCTTGCCAAATACGATACCCCCTTCCAATGGTGTAATCGCATTGAGCTCCTCTTTTATATATTTTTCTGTTTTATTTTCCATTGTAAACTCTGTTTTGCGCCATTGCTTGTTGTAGCATCCCCCTGGCTTTGTTCAACTGCGATTTTGACGTACCTTCTGTAATACTTATTGTTGCTGCTATTTCTTTATGGGTATAACCCTCAATCACGAACATATTAAATACAATTCGGTAACCCGGTGGTAGCTCCAAGACCAGTTTGAGAATTTCGTTGGCATCCATATTGTCTGTGAGCCCCGGCGCAAGCACCACATCTTCGGCATATTGCTCGTCCACAAGCGTCAGGCTGCCTTTTTTTCTCAGGAACATAAGGCATTCGTTTACCATTATTTTCTTGAGCCATGCCCCAACGCTGCCATTGCCTGAATACACAAACCTATCTACACTGCGAAAGAAGTTAAAGAAACCGTTGAGCATCAGCTCTTCGGCATCTGGCAGGAGTTTCACGTAACGCAGGCAAACCATGAGCATAGCTTCGCTGTAAGCGTCGAACAGGTGCTTTTGGGCTATTCTGTCCTGCTTCTTGCAGCCTTCTATTGCTTTTTGCTCTGTCATGTGCAGGTTGTGGATGTGTATTGAAAGATATGCAGGTTTCTATTAAAAGGTTGCCTGAGGGGTAAAAATTCTGATAGGAAGCGGATTAAATCAGCACTGTGGTTTTTTGTGCGGGGGTTGTATTCCGAAAAGGGCAGTGTCGGTGATATTTATCATCAGAAGTAAAAAGTACAACAAAATAGATGAATGTTACCACTTGGTGGCGCGAGGTGGTTGTACTTTTGCGTAGTCATGAAAAAAGTAAAAAATACAATACCCGTCTATGACATATGCACGCTGGAAGATCACCCATCGGCGCATGAATTTATAATTGCCGAGCAACTGAAGGGATATCTGGAACGGCATACCAACCTGCATTTTCCCCACAGGCATTCGTTTTACCATATGGTATTGTTTACCTCCGGCAGCGGAACACACACGATAGATTTCGAGCAATTTTCGGTCGTTCCGGGGCAGGTTTATTTTATGGTGCCCGGTCAAGTACACACCTGGAAGTTTGCTGAGCAGCCGGATGGGTACATTCTTAATTTCTCCGATCAGTTTTTCAGGGGCTTCTTGGTTGCACAGCAATACCTGGAACAATTTCATTTCTTTAAAGGCGTAGTCAGTGACAGTGTTTTCCAGCTCAGTACCAATATACAGGCGGAGACGGTGAACATTATGGATAAAATCATTGCCGAACTTAAAGATCGCGGCAAGTTAAGTGAAGACCTTGTTCGCAGTCTGCTCATCACCATGTTTATTTACATAAGCCGTGACCACGATACAGGAAAAACAGTAAATCACCCGCAACACAATCAACTTGTATTGCAGAATTTCAGGAAGCTTATAGAGGAATATTACACTGAAAAGCACCTGCCACGAGACTATGCCGCCATGCTGTATATAACGCCCAATCACCTGAATGCCCTATGTCAGGATATGCTGGCGAAGTCTGCAGGCGAGCTGATAAGAGAGCGGATTTTACTCGAGGCAAAAAGGCTCTTGATAAATCTGGAGAAAAACATTTCGGAGATTGCGGTTGAGCTCAATTTTACTGATAACTCTCACTTTACAAAATTCTTTAAAAAACATACTGGATTTACGCCTGATGAGTTCAGGAAGACTACCGGTAATCAATAATGGACACCAGCAAACATGAAGAATAACAGCGAAAAAACACCGGGATTATTACATAGTGTACTCTCCAATCACTGCCCGCATTGCCGGGAGGGGTATTTGTTTACCGAGCGCAATCCCTACAACCTTAAACACACCATGAAGATGCCGGAAACATGCCCTGTGTGCGGTCAGAAATTCGAGCTGGAGCCCGGTTTTTATTTCGGGACAGGTTACGTTAGTTACGCCATGTCCGTTCTCTTTACCGGGCTTTGCTTCATAGCCTATTATTTTCTGGTTGGTATATCTATTTACGACAACAGTATTTATAAATGGCTGGTAGTAAATGGCGTATTGCTCATTGCTTTTCAGCCGGCATTGCAGCGCCTTGCCCGTTCTGTTTGGATTGCGTTTTTCGTAAAATACGACCCGAATTACAAGGTGATGGGGGTGTAAAGTTGGGGCGGTGGTATTGCAATAGTGGAGTCGCTCCGAGTTAAACTTAATAACTACTCATAGCTATGCTTAGTTTTAGGGGGACTGCTATGATTAGTTGAGTTTTGCTGGAGGTATGGCGTTGGAAAGGTAGTATAGGGTGGGATTAGTAGAACACTGGGAGCAATTTGCTACCAAAGCAGTTGTAAATTATTATATTTTATAAAATTTTCATCTTTA
>CAILMA010000681.1 GCA_903835145.1 uncultured Bacteroidota bacterium | reverse complement strand
CACAGGGTTACTTTAGGATTGATACCCCCGAGGCCCATAAATTTCAGGTGTTTGATGTTGCAGGATTCCCCTACTCTTTCGAGTATCCGGTGTATGCCCGCATGGAAAAAGACAGTGCTTTCTTTAGTGAAAAAGCTGACAACCCCTATTGGATAAATGTTGTCTTTCCCTCCTTTGGCGGAACAATAAACCTCACTTACAAATCATTCAACTCCCGGGAAGAGTTATATAAAATGGAAAAAGACTCCTATGGTTTCACCCATTTCCACCAGCAAAAGGCTGACTATATCAATGATGAGTACTTTACCAACCCACAAACCGGTATTTCTTTTGTACTATACACAGTTGGTGGCAATGCCGCATCGCGTTACCAGTTTACGGCCACAGACTCGGTAAAACACTTTATGCTTGGGGCACTTTATTTTGATGTGACGCCGAATGCCGACTCACTGAAACCAGCGACCGACTTCCTGCACCAGGATATAGTGCATATGATGATGACGTTGAAATTCCGTTAATTGATTAGTTCTTCATTGTGCCAGCGCCCTAATAATGACATCGAAATTTAGTTGTGATATCATAGTTGTACCTACTGACAGTCGCCTGGCAAATAGTAATATCCATTGTCGTGCTGTTTATTTGCTGGACATAAACGTTCGCCGGCGCATCTACCCTTACCCAATCAAGCAGAAGTATCACATTCCAACCTCCCGGGTCGTTGGCAGTAGTAGTTTTATAAATACCGCTGACTGGTCGGTTACCGAAAGAAAGGCTGATGGTATGGGTATTTGTAGTGCCTGTCACACCATAAGTAAGCGCATTAATTGGAACGTTTGAAAAATCAATATAAATCTCATCGGAAATTAAATAATTGCTCGAAAGCACAAGATGTCCCGCTACCGGGTGGCATGGAATGAGGGAGGTATCAAAACATACATTGGTTATTGATACTGGCGAGCCCAACGCATACCCATTACCATTAACGACCCATGCCCGGAAATAATAGGTATCAACCGTACTCAGGGACGAATAGGTACAGGTAAAATCATTGCCATTTCTTGTCGATGAAATCAATTGGTTGCTGAGCATATCAGGGTACTTCAGGGTATCCATGCAGAATCCACACGCGCTAACTGCTGTACTGCCCTCTGATACGATATGGCCGGTGACAGTGACTGTACCGTCAGGGTTTACAGCTGCGGAGACTGTTGTTACTTTGGGGTAATAATTATTTACATCTTTTTCAACCTTTTTACAGCCCCAAAAGAACAAAAAAACAAACGTGTATATAGTTAGGAAATAGAATTTCATTTGACAAAACGATTTAATTTTAGTGAAAAAACTGCTTATCGCAAGTCTAAAACCATTCTTTTTTAGGACGATCGAAAAACACCCAGTTTACACCCAGACTGAATGCGCTGTGGCCGTAGCTGGTGGTAAGATCGGAGGAAGATATTTTGTTTAACGCCCCCTCTGCAAGTATGTCGAAATGCTTGCTGAGCTGATACTCAACATCGGCTACAAAACAAAGCCCCTCGATAATTGTATCTACGTTCCCCTCTTCTTCAATAACCGTTTCAAATCCTCTATAATAAACCACATGCGATTTGCCCATAACAATACCAAGCCCGCCAAAGACCGAGAATTTATTTATATGAAGGAACCGATAACTAACATCACCATGCAAATACATCATGCTAAAGTCGCGATTGACAAGGTAGCCCGGTATGTAAACCGGATTGGGGTTAAAACCACCTACCTGAACCATGTACTGAGGTACCGTATCTTTTCTTGAAGAGAGTTTGGAATATAAAAAGCCCACCCTCGTCCTAAATTTACCAGCGCGGAAATAGTCAATATAATAAATATCAGGTGCTATGCCTTTGTTGAAGAACTGCCCGATGTCGCCATTAGGCACTATTTCTGTGAGCTTAAAGCCCAATTGGGCATAACCCTGATGAGTCGCTGCAATACTGAGAAAGATAAAAATTATCAGTAAGCGTATATTTTTCATACATCAAATATAGTGTTTGGGTATTTAAAACATGCATGGGGGCTTAATTTTTACGTCTTGCCTGGAGTTTTAAAAAACAGAAACGTAGTTAGGCACATTCCGTGTCTCGAAAAGTAAAGCACTTCGATATTTATTTGAAAATGCAAACCAGACGGCCAAAGCACTTAAAAAGGATATACGCTACAAGCTGTTTGTTTCTCAATAAATAAACCCTATTTTTGCACCCCGAAATAGCGGTCACATAGTTCAATGGATAGAATAGAAGT
>CAILMA010000680.1 GCA_903835145.1 uncultured Bacteroidota bacterium | reverse complement strand
CCAGTACCTATAACATTCCAGTTATAAGAAGTAGCGCCGGTAGAAGTAGCTGCAAAAGCTGCAGAGGAAGAACCGACGCAGGCAGGAGTTGTAGTGGTGATAACTGGAGTTGATGGGGCCGGAGTTGGTGTTATAAGGTAAGTATATACTGAGCCCGCACCACAGGCGTTGTGGCCGGTTACGGTTACTGTACCGGTGCCGGTACCTGCGGTCACATTTATTGAATCTGTAGTACTGCTACCGCTCCAGCCAGTGCCGGAAACAGTCCACGTATACGACGTAGCAGCAGTATCATGTATTACTGAGTAAAGCCCTGTGCTGCCTGCGCACAAGCTTGAAGGAGTGATAGCCGGCGTTGGTGAACGAGGAGTCGGGCACATCTGTATGTTAGCCCACCAGGTATCCCAGTAATTAGCAGGTGTTGAGGGCACACTCTCTTGCAGGGTCCAGAAGTCATTATCGTTCTTCGGATCAACGCAAGTAGCGGAGTAATCGCCCCAGCGACAATCTGAACCGCCAAAAGTTTCGTAGTAAGTAGCCTGTCCGTGACGGTACACAAATACTGGCCTCATAGAGTCAGCCGGGTCTGTGTGCTCATGGAGTGCATAACCCGCGCTCGGGTGTATTGAAGATGAAAAACAGGCAAAACCAACCAATGCATCGTTGTATTTATTAACGGCAATAGATGGGAATGCATAGAATTTAGCGCCTGTTGGGTCATCAATCAAACCCACCTGCAAAGGGTGCGCTGTAGTATCTATCTGCCACCACATCACAGAGCTGCGGCTGGGCCCAGATGAAGGAAAGAACGCAGTATAAGAGCACCAAAGGTTGTAATTGCGCTGCACGAAGTTGTTGGTACGGTCATCGTTAGTTTGTAATTTATGGCTGCTGCCCACCTGAGGCGCGAAATCGGCACCAGAAGCACCTGATGTACCCCAATGGGTAGATGTACTCGGGTTACCAACGGCGGTAATTGTAGGCGAACCTACCGGGCCAGCTATTTTCCACAATTTCAACTGTCCGGAACTTCCGCGGTAATTCTCAATCATGAACATGCTGGTTTCAGCAGAATCGTAAGTAAGTGCTGGTGCAAGTGAAAAGGAGCTGGATTCCATAACCTTTGTGTATGATGCACCGGAACCGGCTGCTATGCCTGCCTTATTAAACACAAAGGCTACACCTGAAGTGAACGAACCAGAAGAGTTAGAGAAGTAATTACCAGTAATAGTTATCCATTTCTGGTTGAAACCAACACTTGGAAAATCGACCCAGGTAGCACCGCTACCATCCGTTGCAACTGAGTACATGTGCCATGTGCCGGTAGGGTCTCCAGTTGCCGATACGGCAATAAACAACATGTTATAGGCAAGCTCGCCATAAGCATCGGCCACCATTATCCAGCGGTGTATTAATGGATCGTAGTGTACGCGTGGGTCAAATGTACCACCAGATGACGTACCATGCGAAAGCAGGCTGGCCCAAAAGTGATCGAGCGAAACAGAAGATACATTAACACCAGCGCGGGTCTGAATGTGAATAGTAGTGTTGATTGCTGTAACACAGTAGTTGGAATCTACACCACCATGAGTGTCTGGAGGAATAGCTGTACCATCAGATTTTGTAGAAAGGAACGAATCGTTTGGTGCAGGAGAACCAGGCAAAGAAGTAAAACGACGATGACTTGAAGCCGCAGCTTCTACCGCCCTTTTGTACTCAAAAACCTGAGATGGGTCAGCCGGAGCGTGATATGGGCGGTCCAGTTCGCCTTCATCGCCCTCTGCCATTGGTGGCTTCTGGCGTTGCGGCCAGGGATGTATCTTTTCATCATTGGCCAGTTCAGTAAAATTCACATCAGCCTTTTTTATTTCCTTTCCTTTGGAATAGGTCTGTGCGGATAAGGTATTTATGGACATAAGTCCAAATAGGGCAACAAAACAGAGTCTTAATCTCTTCATAAAAAAGCTTCTAAATTTTGACACAAAGATAAATAAAATAACCTGCCATGTAAAAATAAAATTAACACAAAATTTACATATTACATGCGTTTTACTAAATATATTTTGCAATCAAAATACTAAAGCATTAAACATTGATAATCAACTATTTTTACTTTAAAAATTAACCAAAAATTACTTCTCTTTTCTAAGCTTACGCACCTTCAACTTCAGACAATTGTCATCGTAGAGTAAAAATGAAAAAATCCCGTCCGGCAGGTCGTTCTTATCTATCAACGTAGCACCATTTTTTT
>CAILMA010000679.1 GCA_903835145.1 uncultured Bacteroidota bacterium | reverse complement strand
GGCTTGATTCCGAGGACCTCGTCGCACACCTTCATGAATGTGAACAGATCGACCTTCTCGGGGATGTGACCCTCCTGAACATAACATCGTTGCCCACACTAATAGCCATTTTCCCGTCTACCATAAATGTGATACCCCGGAACATTTTCTTTTCTTCAACACCTTTCACTTGCAATAGTGCTGTTCTTATTCTGTCCGTAAGTTCGTTATTAACAGCCATGAGAAATTTGTATAAGACAGTTGATCCTCCAAACAGTATTAATAAAAAGCCCCTTAAAGCTCCTTGTTCCAGCCTATGCGCTCTTCGGTGAGGTAGAGGTTTCTGTCGCCGGCATTGCGGACAACGAGCTCTGCTACGAAGCCGGTAAGGAAGAAAAGGGTACCCATAACCATGGCTGTGAGTGCCATATAAAAAGCCGGTTTATTGGTAAGAGAGGCATTGCTGAGCCATATTTTATCGGTCACAAGCCATACGGTACAGATAAGGCCCGCCAAAAAGGTAAAAGCACCCAATGCGCCAAAAAGGTGCATAGGTTTTTTACCAAAGCGGCTTACAAACTGTATGGACAACAAATCGAGAAAGCCATTGATAAAGCGCTCCCAGCCAAACTTGGAGGTGCCATACTTGCGCGCCCTGTGCTGCACTACTTTTTCGCCTATTTTCCGGAATCCGGCATACTTGGCAAGCACCGGTATAAAGCGGTGCATTTCGCCATAAACCTCAATACTCTTGATCACTTTGCGCTTGTAGGCCTTAAGGCCGCAATTCATATCATGCAGCTTAATGCCGGTGAGCCTGCGGTTTACGCCATTGTATAATTTTGAAGGGAGATTCTTGGTAACGGCATTGTCGTAGCGCACTTTTTTCCAGCCGCTTACGAGGTCGAAGCCGTCTTTTACTATCATGCTGTAGAGGCCCGGTATTTCATCGGGACTATCCTGTAGGTCGGCATCCATGGTTATCACCACATTGCCCTGCGCGGCTTTAAAACCCTCATAAAGAGCGGGGCTCTTGCCGTAGTTGCGTTGGAATTTAATACCTTTCACTGAAGGGAATTGCGCGGTGAGTGCGGTGATAACACCCCAGCTGTCATCGGTGCTGCCATCATCTATCATTATGATTTCGCGGGAGAGCTGCTGTTCTGTACATACCCTTTCCACCCACTCCACCAGTTCACGGAGCGATTCTTCTTCATTATACAGGGGTATAACTATCGACAGGTCTAAATTCATGATGCGCTAAAGTACAGGTTTTTAGCTTTGTGTCATATTTTGGGTTGCCGAATAATGCGAAAAAATTTGTTATAATTTATGTGCGGGCTGCTTCAGCGGGTATTCGGGGTAGGAAAATAGTTATTCCCCTGGGCAGAAAATGCAGGTCATTTATGTCCTACACTGCGGCAAGAAGCTGGTTTTGCATAGCCTTGCAGGGCGTGGCTTTTAATCAATGGTTAATATCTGCTTGCCATTTGTAAAAAATGGCCTTCCCCGCCTTAAAAACCTGCGCCCAAACAGGCTGATTCTACTTCTTTTCGCATATATTTGTTTCCTCATAAATTTTTAATTTGCCCCTGAAAATACTTTGTTATGAAGCACCTTTTCCGTTTCTACAGTCTCCTGATTATTACCTGCGTTATTGCAGCAATACCTTACAATGTAAATGCACAGATTATTAGAACAGTAGCTGGCTATGGAGCAGGCGGACACGCAGGGGATGGAGGGCCAGCAACAGCGGCAGAGTTGGCCGAGCCATACGGCGTAGTTTTAGATGGAGCCGGAAATATGTTCATTTCCGACTACGGATCCAACTACATTCGAAAAGTCAATACAGCCGGCATAATAAGCACGTATGCAGGTACTGGTACTGCTGGTTTTAGCGGAGATGGCGGGGCCGCTACTGCAGCTGAATTGAATGCTCCTGCAGGTATGTTTCTTGATTCCGTAGGGAATCTCTTTTTTGCCGATGCCAACTCAAGCCGGGTTAGAAAAATCACAACATCAGGAATTATCACAACTATTGCAGGCAACGGTACAGCCGGTTTGTCCGGCGATGGCGGAGCT
>CAILMA010000678.1 GCA_903835145.1 uncultured Bacteroidota bacterium | reverse complement strand
CAACAACCGCAGAGCCAAACGTATCAACACGGTGTTCTTTACGGATGGTAAGTGCTGAGCCGGAGCCAACAGAACCTGTCCAGATACCTGTTGCACGGGAACCATAGTTAGAATACCAAGGACCGAGTGTGCCAAAGGAGTTATAAAAAGAGGTGAAGCTACCAGTCAATGTACCAGAAGGTCCGCAAGACTCAGAATTGGCAAAGCATACTGTGCCGCCAGTTTCTATCGCCCACTCTTCCCAAGGACTACCGGGCAAGGTATAATCGCCCATGTAATTCGGAGAACCTGTACTCCAGCCATCATGCCCCCAGTCATAAACCATGGCGAGCGAATTGGAAGCACCACAAAGATAAAAACTACCATGCGGGTGATAGCCCGAAGGCGCACTAACAGAAGAACCAAAAGATGCATCTTCCTGAGCTCCAATTTCCGCATACTTACCCTGTAGGAATAGATTACCAGTCACTATTTGCGCTGATGCAAAACCACCGACCAGTAACAGGGCAAGCGTGAACGTTAATAAAGAGAAATGTTTCCTCATAAAATTGTTATTAAAAAGGTTAATTCAAGGTATTACTAAATGGATTGCTGCAATTCGGTATAATATTACAAACGATAATTTTTAAAATATTGATTTTCAGAAACTCAATTTATTCCAAAAGGGTTATCCAAGGGTCAACTAAGTTTAATGAGATAGGGTAGGATTCATTGCTTTGAAAATTATCAATCGATAATTCCGAAATTGTAGCTACACTAAGTAAGACATTCTATTTGTTGATTTGGTTGGTTAAAACTTCACCTTTTTTTAAGAAAATAACATTTTTAATTATCTGTAAATAAAACTAAGCCACAAGCACATCGTCTCGAGAAGTTTTTTATCTTATATGATAGTGGCCCGCTGCTTTTATAGATTAAGTGAAAGTTAATTTTTTTGACATCATCATTAATTCGTTGTTTCGGCAGTCCTGTAACTTATACTCATTTACTTTTGCGGCACGGTTTTTTCTGCCCCATTTTATCTTTTCAGTGTTTTTTTCAGGAACCGAGTAGCAAACCGTACCTGACAACAACTTTTTTTGCCGTTCGTGAAGTTTTTCGACCGTTCGTGAAGTTTTTTTGGTTACCGCAATGTGACAACGTAAGTTGCATCGTTAAGACAAGTCAATAAAACAGTAAAATAAATATTTTAAAAATAAAATATGAGAATAAGTTAAAAATCGAACTTATAGCATTTTTCTTTACCTTTGTGCCCTTTGCAAAATTAACTGATAGAAGGCAATTTTACTTCAAAGTGTGAAGTAGAAGTTTCTTTACCATCATTTAGTTTTCAATGTTCATTACATGTTCAAAAATAATAAATAAGCCTTAGAAACAAAAATAAAAGTTACCCAAATTTATATGAAAATGTCAAATATTTTTAAACTGGTGTTTGTAGTGGCTGTCTTTGCCACGCGAACGGCCTCAGCGCAGGTGCCAGCAATCGATTCCATTAGTCCCAATGTAGCGACCGTTGGTTCAAGTGTCATCGTTCACGGTCATAATTTCAATTCTACCACTACCAATAATTTCCTGTATTTCGGGGCTACACGAGGCACGGTCACTTCCGCCTCCACAACATCGCTTACGGTGACTGTAGATTCCGGTGCCAATTATGGCGCAGTCAGTTATACTGACACTTCCACGCACCGGGCAACAACTTCGGCACAAGCATTTTTTACACCTACCTATAACAACAGTCGGTTCATTCAGCAGCTGGTCAATTTCTCTGTACCCGTTCAGTTGACAACCGGCAGGTCAGGCAGCAGCTCACCCTTTACTGCAGCTATCGGCGACCTGAATGGCGACGGCAAGCCTGACCTCGCAGTAAATTGCAAGGGCGCGCAGGCTGTAGTTGTATATCAAAATAACGGAGCAGTTGGCACTATTGATGCCAGCACCTTTGGCATGCCCGATACCCTCTCTCCAACAACTATTGCATATCCAGAAAATATAAAGCTCGCTGATATAGATGGCGATGGTAAGCCTGACATCATCGTTTCCGCTCAGGGTTCCGGTAGAATTTATGTATTCAGAAATACATCTACTGCTTCTACTGTGTCCTTTGCAACTGGGGTTTTCTACCACAGCAGGTTCAGCATTGCCCCTTCAGTACTTGCCATTGCCGACTACGATGGCGATGGTAAACTTGATGTTGCTGTTTCCTCTTCCGATACATCGGACTTTGTTGTATACAGAAATACATCTTCAGTAGGTGTCATCAACAACTCTTCTTTCGATACCGGTCTTTCCTTTCCCTCCGGCCCAAGAAACCTTGGTATGTGTACCGGCGACTTTAACCGCGATGGCATGCCCGATGTGGCAGTTGTAGATACGCTCCATAATCTTTTGTCCGTTTTCAAGAACATTTCTACCCCCGGCACCATAAATTTCGCAACCCGCACTATTGATACCATTGGTTCCCTTCCTATAGACATACAAACAGGCGATATCGATGGCGATGGTTTCCTTGATCTGCTCGTTGCCAACAATACTTCCAATACGGTGTCAATTTTTAGAAATACATCATCGGCAGGCGGCGCCATTTCTTTCGCTACAAAAGTCGATTTTACAACAGGCCTCGGCCCGGTTGGCGTAGCCATTGGCGATGTGGACGGTGATGGCAAACCAGATGTAGTGGTCACTAACTCAGCTGTATATACTGTGTCTGTGTTCAGAAATACTTCTACAAGCGGTTGTATTAGCAGTTCTTCGCTTGCCACTCCGTCAAATTTCCCTGCAGGATTTGTGCCTATTGGAGTAACAATGGGTGATCTTGACGGTGATGGCTATCCGGAAATCGTTACCGGTGCTATTGGAGGTAGCGGAAAGGTTTGCCTGCTAAAAAACTATCCTATTCCATATGTGCCTGCAATCGCAGGCGACTCGGCTATTTGCGTTACTGCCGGCACTACAAGTTATTCCGATTCCATTACAGGAGGTCGCTGGAGTGTAAGCAATCCAAGCCTCGCTACCATTAATAGTGCTGGCACACTGTCATTAATAGCTGCTGGCATCGATACCATATATTATACCCTAACTGCCGGAGGCGATACCAATCGAATCATGAAGGCAGTTGTAATTGATGGCGCTCCATCGGCTGGCACCATTGCTGGCAGCACGGGCTCTTGCGTAGGCGGTCACGTTACCCTTACAGAAAGCCTTACTGGCGGCGTATGGAGCAGTAGCGATACTACTATTGCTACCATTACCAGCGCAGGTGTAGTTACCAGCGTTGCCAGCGGTACAACTAATATATCTTATACCAGAACGAACTCCTGTGGTTCTTCTTCGGCATCAATAGCTTTTGCAGTAAATATAGCTCCCGCGCCCGGTGCAATAACCGGAACTGCAGCCAGCATTTGCCCCGGCACATCTGAAACACTCACTGATACCCCATCTGGCGGTACCTGGACAAGCAGCGATATGAGCCGTGCTACAGTCAACAGCTCAGGTGTTGTTTTTGGCGTGGCTACTGGTACTACTACTATAGTATATACTGTATCTAACAGTTGTGGCAGTGCCTCAGCGTCAGTATTTGTATCCGTAAACTCAAGCCCATCGGCCGGCGTTATTACCGGTACTTCGGCTCCGGTTTGCCTCGGCGCAACAACTACTTTTGCTGATACCGCCATGGGTGGCACCTGGACCAGCAGCAACCCTGCTGTCGCATCAGTGAGCAGCACTGGTATTGTTAGTACCCTCGCAACGGGCACGGCAACCATTACTTATACTGTATCAAGCACTTGTAGCTCTACTGCTACTGCTACAAAATCAATAACAGTTAGCCCGATACCACACGTTAGCCCGCTATCAGGCAGTGCAACATTGTGTGTAGGAAGTACCACTACTTATACTGATACTGCTTCTGGCGGTGCATGGATTTCTTCTGCTTCGTCAGTGGCTACCGTTACCTCTACTGGTATAGTAGGTGGCGCAGGTCATGGCTCTGCTACAATCTCTTATATAGTAAGCAACACTTGCGGTGCAGACACGGCAACCCGTACGGTGGCCGTAGATACTACGCCTATTGCAGGCCCTATCACTGGAGCGTCTTCAATATGCCTCAGCACTACACCTACATTCACAACAGCCGGTGCTTCGGGCAACTGGTCGAGTTCAAATACGTCAATAGCAACAGTTAGCACTACTGGTACAGTATTCCCCGTAGCGCTTGGTTCAGCCGTTATCAGCTACACAGCTACCAACGCCTGCTCAACTGCAACTGCTACACATAACATAACTGTGGTTAGCGCACCTGTTACAGGCACCATTACAGGTACTGATACAGTTTGCGCAGGTTCTGGCACTTCTCTTACCGAAAGCGCGTCTGGCGGCACATGGAGCCTTACCAATACAGCATTGGCTACCATCACTTCTTCAGGTGTTGTTACAACTTTCGCTGGCGCAGGTGGCATCGATACCGTATTATACACTGTATCATCAGCTTGCGGTACCGCAGCAACCAGCCTGCCCATCGTTATTCACGCGTCTCCTGATGCAGGTAGCGTGTCGGGAGTCGGTGTACTTTGCGTTCATGCAGGGTCATTGTTTACTGAAACTGTAACAGGTGGCGTATGGAGCAGCGGGAATACCGCCATTGCAACGGTAACAAATGCCGGCATGGTATTTGGCGTTGCTCTTGGTACTGCGAGCATCATTTATACCGTTACCAATAGCTGTGGCACCGCTACAGCAAGTAGTCCGGTAACCGTTATTACCGTTCCTAACGCAATCATCACAACTGCATCACCTTTAAATCTTTGCTTGAATACCACACTTACCGAAAAAGCTACACCTTCAGGCGGTACCTGGAGGAGGAGCAACAGTAACGTAACCTTCGCAGGCACTGGCGCAAGCGGTGGCACCGATTCTGCCATCACCTACGGCAGCATAGTGGGTACAGATACCATCACTTATATTGTCAGCAACTCCTGCGGTGCAGATACAGCAGCCCCAAAAATTATTCAGGTTCGCGCCCAGGCCGATACCGGAATTATAAATGGTTTATCAAGAGTTTGCGTAGGCAGCACCATCAGCCTAACGGATACGGGTTCCGGTGGTACCGGTATCTGGGGCATTGGCTCTGGTTCTGGTCGCGCGTTTGTTGATGTGAGCGGTGTGGTTACCGGTTTAAGCGGTGGCCTTGCAATTATTACATATACTGCCAACAGTACTTATTGCGGTACGCTCTTTGCGTCTCATCCGGTACAGGTAAACCTTACACCTAATGCAGGCTCTATCACAGGCGTTTCAACACTTTGCCCGGGTGCACTCGATACCCTTTCCGATGCTACAGGAACAATTGGCTTACAATGGCAGAGTAGTGCAGCCAGTGTTGCAACAGTTGATTTTTCAACTGGTGTTGTTACCGGTGTTGGCGTAGGCAGTGTTACCATCTTCGCCATAGATACTGGTAACGGATATTGCGGTGCTGATACAGCGACTTTCGGAATTTCAATAACAGTTGGTGCGCCAAACCCTGGTGCCGTAATTGGTGCCGATACCATTTGTAAAGGCATGGGCGTCACCTTCACTGATACGATCTCTGGCGGTACCTGGAGCAGCAGCGATACACTTGTTGCCCGCATCACCAATACTGGCGTGGTTACTACTTTTGCGCCGGGTACAAGCATCATAGGCTATACTATAACTAACGCCTGTGGCACAAGCACGGCAAGCAAAACCCTGCACGTTTATGGCTATCCTAACCTGTCGAGTACGTTATCACCTACACCTATTTGCGACAGCAACCTGTTCACATACAGCCCGGCTTCCGATTCGCTCGGTACATTATTTACCTGGAGCAGGGCAGCAGTTGCCGGCATCACCAATACCGCAAACAGCGGCAGTGGCCCTATCGCCGAATACCTCAACAGCACTACGAATACAGTTGTAAATGTGAAGTACATCATTAACCTGAACTACCACGGTTGTGCTGCTACTGACTCTATTACCGAAAGCGTTAAGCCAACGCCATATCTAACAAGCCGCCTTACCGACACAGTTTGTAGCGGTACACCATTCACTTATATCGATTCTGAAACAACCGGCGCTGCTACTTCCGCTACCTGGACGCTCGTTACCTTTGGTCACGTAAGCGCAAGCGCAGTAAGCGGATCTAATAACATTCATGAATTGCTTATCGACAGCTTGCTTACCGCTCAAAACGTGATGTTTGTTTACTCAAACTCACTGAATGGTTGCTCCAGCACACAGAACGTAATCGTTACAGTTAATCCAAGTCCGGGTGCACCACAGATTGCCGTTCATTCACTGGCATCAGTTTGTAGCCAGGCCGACTACTTCAACTTCGGTGCAGCAATAGTACCTCCTGCTGGCATTAAGTACACATGGAGCGCTACAGGTGCCGACGTATGGGCCACAGGTACAACAGGGCAGTACAGCCTCGTAAATTTCAACGCCCCCGGTGTTGCTACAGTTTACCTTACTGCTACCTTGCCTAACAACAATTGCGGTACCTCTGCGTCTTACATCGTATCCGTTGGCGACAACGTTGCTGAACATCCTGAAGTGATTTACTTCAACGGCGATTTCATTTGCACATCAAATGTTGAAGATTCCTACCAGTGGGGATATGACAACGCTGGTACGCTTGATTCTACCGCCATCAATGGTCAGACCAATCAAAACTACACGAACGATAACCCTGATTTCACGCATAACCTCTACTGGGTTATTACCAACCACAACAGCTGTATGCAGAAATCATACTACAATCCGCCAACATCAGTTAAGAATGTTAACGCAGCCGGCGAAGCCTCTGTATCTGTCATTCCTAACCCGAACAACGGTACTTTCTCGCTCGAATTGCTTACCCAAAACAGTGAAGAAGCAACCATTATTTTTACCGACATGGTAGGCAAGGTCATCAAACAAATGACCCTGACATCTAACAAAGCCACACCAGTAGAAATAAACGAAGCTTCAGGCATCTACTTCGTAACTGCAATCACCAAGACTGGTAAGTACACTTCAAAATTCGTTATCAATAAATAATACTGTTGTTTCTCCAACAACCCACAAAAAAACCTTCCTGAAACAGGAAGGTTT
>CAILMA010000677.1 GCA_903835145.1 uncultured Bacteroidota bacterium | reverse complement strand
GTTTAAAAAAGCTGTAATTGCAGACAGGCTGGCACAAGTTACTGACCCTATTTTCGACAACCCGCACGGCTATTCAGCAACAACATTATTGATTGGGGTAGTGTTTTTTGCGTTTGAGATATTTTGCGACTTCTCTGGTTATTCTAATATTGCACTTGGTACGGCAAGGGTTATGGGCTTTAAGCTTATGGTCAACTTTAACTGGCCTTATAGTGCAAAAAGTGTATCAGAGTTTTGGCGCAAATGGCATATTTCTCTATCGACTTGGTTCAACGACTATTTGTATACTCCACTGGCAATTTCCTATCGCAATATGGGCATTTATGCAGTGGCATTAGCCTCTATTATCACATTCCTTGTCAGTGGCCTTTGGCACGGCGCTGCCTGGACCTACATAGTCTGGGGAGCCCTGCATGGCATCGCGCTTACCTACGAAGTTTTGACTAAGAAATTAAGGAAGAAACTGTTCAAGAAAATGCCTAAGCGGCTGGGCGATACTATAGGGTTGGTTTGCACTTTTTCCTATGTTTGTTTTACTTACATCTTCTTCAGGGCCAATTCTATGAAAGATGCATTTTACATTGCAGGTAAGGTTCCACAAGCTTTTGGCGAAATACTGCGGATGTTAAAACACCGGGCTTCAACAATAGACCTGCCAGTGTCATCAGCTAAATTTATGTTGGCTTTCTTATCAATTATTATATTGCAGGGCATCTATATTTTCCAAAAAAACCGGGATTTGAATGAAGTTTTTGATAGTAAGCCACGCTTTGTAAGGTGGGGTGTTTATTATCTTTTTGTGTTTATGATCATATATATGGGTGTTTTTCAAAACAGACAATTTATATATTTTCAGTTCTAATGGAATTTGAATGAAAAAATTTGTAGTGCGTTTTTTGTTTTTTTGTTTGTTACCGCTGCCTGTATTGTTTATTCTTAATCACGTTGTCGACAACGGATTGAGGAAATCGCGATATTCATATTATGCAGAGTGGAATGACTTGTATGACAGTAAGATAAATGCTGACATGCTTATTATGGGCTCTTCCAGAGCATGGGTGCAGTTTTCGCCAACTATCATAGACAGCGTTCTGCACCTCAACTCCTATAATCTCGGTCTTGACGGGTCAAGCTTTGACCTTCAGTACAAACGTTTTAAGATATACCTGCAGCACAACAAAAAACCAAAATATGTAGTGCAAGAGGTAGGGTACGTTGCGACCCTTGCCAAATCAGAGATACTGCCGGGTGCAGCACAGTTCTTGCCTTATTTGTCTGATACAACTATTTGGGGAATTGTAAAAAGCAGCAATGTCTCGTTTAATGTTTTTGACAGGTATTTTCCGCTCTACAAATACAATAATGAGGTTGTACTTATAAAAGAAGGAATACAAAGTTACATGGGTAAAGGGGTTGCTGCAAAAAAATATAAAGGGTATGAAGGGCAACTAAAGCCGTGGGACAGCTCTTTTCATGATTTTGTAGTGAATAACCCGGAAGGGTGGTTGCCGAACCTTGATAGCGATGCTGTTGTAGAGTTTATTGATTTCCTCAACTTTTGTAAGGCCAACGATATTAAGATAATAATGGTTTACCCACCGGTTTACCGGGGAATAACCGCAATTATGAAAAAGAAAGATAGAATTTTAAATAAATATCTCTCCTTTTCTGCAACCTTCGGGTATCCGTTTCTTAACTATGAGGATGATACTTTGTGCAACAGCAGGGCTTATTTTTATAATTCCCAACATTTGAATAAACTTGGGTCAGAAAAATTTAGTCTGGAGTTTGCTAATGATATAAAGGGAAAGCTTTAATGCGTTTTCGACGTTCCTTAGGAATGAGATTTATAAT
>CAILMA010000676.1 GCA_903835145.1 uncultured Bacteroidota bacterium | reverse complement strand
CGAAAAATAATCAAAAATTTAAAAAGCAATCCGAGACATCCCCAAATCCGAGACATCCCGGTTCAGACTACTCCTTCAGCACCCGCTTCACAACCCTATACCCAGCAGCATCACTATTATTTATTTGCAATGTAATTGTCTGGATAAAAACAAGCGCCTGAATATTTGCTCTATTAAAGGTATTCAAAAAAAGATAACCAAAAAAATATAAACCCTTCCAAACGATCCCCCCCAAAAAAACGACATAAAAAAAGCCGCAAAATTTGCGGCTCACTTCTGCTCCCCCTCCCCGACTTGAACGGGGGACCCCATGATTAACAGTCATGTGCTCTAACCAACTGAGCTAAGGAGGAATATTGGTTACCAACCCGATAATTTTAATCTTACGACCCGTTTCATCGATTTGGGAGTGCAAAAATAATGACTTTAGCGTTACAACAAAATATTTTCTTGCCGTTTCTCACATATTTATTTCTTAAACCCTTATCCGGGCTGCTTTCTACTCCGCCATTACAGCGGTGGTTGCCCTATATGCACCAACAATCGTGACACCACTCTGGTGCGAAATTGTGTTTCTTTGCCGCAAAATCAACTAAATTTATTACATTTATCTCTCAACTGAAACAATATGCCCTCCAACTACGAACGGATGATACAACTGGCCACAGATGTTTTCGCGGTTAAAGAAGACCCCGAACAGCTTGATGTGGACGAAACTGTGATTGAAAAACTACATACCCTGCACCCGGCAACGCTCTCAGAATACAACGAAGGCGATGGCCCTGCGACCTGGATACTGCTCATACCTACAACTACCGACATCATGAACCGCTTCCTGAGCCGGGAAATAACAGAACAACAACTACTGGACCTTACCCCACCGGGAATACCCTACACTGCCCTTTATCTCTGCTCGGCCCTTGTGCTTGAGGAGTACCGCAAGCGGGGCATTGCACAAAGGCTCACGCTTGATGCCATAGCGGCGGTAAGAAAAGACAACCCTATCGAAGCGCTGTTCGTTTGGCCCTTCAGCGCTGGTGGTGATGCTCTGGCCAAAAAAGTTGCCGATCTTACCGGTTTACCATTGCTTTCACGCTCAAAATAACGCTGACAATCAATATTTTACAGCTATTATCCGGCCTCGGATAATGAAATTGTTAATTATCGTAAATTGCATTCCCAAATAAAAAATTTTTCATAATGAAACCGTGCTTGTACAAAGTAACTCTTATCGTACTCTCCCTATTCCTTAGCTATACCCTGCAAGCCCAAACCATTACCACATTTGCCGGCATTAACGCCCTCTCCGGGCACACCGGCGATGGCGGGGCAGCTACTGCTGCGCAAATTGGTATGCCAAATGGCACAGCTACTGATAGCGCAGGTAATGTATATGTTTCAGACAATGTCAATAATATCATTCGCAAAATAAATACCTCAGGTATCATTTCCACCATCGCCGGTAACGGCTCTGCTGGTTACTCTGGCGATGGCGGACAGGCTACAAACGCCAAACTCAATTACCCACAGGGCCTTTGTGTGGACAGGAGCGGAAATATATATGTAGCGGATGAAGGCAATTTCGTAGTGCGCAAAATCAATACTTCAGGCATCATTTCAACAGTTGCCGGCACTGCCGGTTCCGGCCATACTTCCGGCGACGGGGGGCAGGCAACTGCCGCTTCGCTCGCAAGTGCACTCGATGTTGCCGTGAGCAGTTCCGGCGTTTTGTACATCGCAGATGGTAACTCCCGCATCAGGATGGTGAACACCTCAGGCATTATTAGCACATTTGCAGGCGATGGTACCCCATACTACTTCCCTACCGATGACGGTGGCCCGGCCACGGCAGCAGCGATTTATGGACCTACGGCCGTTGACCTTGATGCCGCAGGCAACGTATACTTTGTGGAGCAACTAAGTTGCGTGGTTAGAAAAGTAAACACGTCCGGCATTATATCAACGGTTGCCGGCGAGGCTTATTATATCCTTTCAATGGGTACCGGCACAGGCACCTTTGGTGGCGATGGCGGTCCGGCAACAGCGGCTGATATGAACCTTCCCTTTGGCCTCTCAGTAGACCCTGCCGGTAACATGTACATAGCTGACCAGGGCAATAGCCTCATCAGGTACGTAAATGCATCAACAGGTATCATCACCTCCTTTGCAGGCAACTATAGCTATGGCTACAGCGGTGATGGCGGCGCAGCAACTGATGCCGCGCTCGATCAGCCCGTTGACGTTGCTTTCAACTACGTTTCTGGCAACCTATATATTGGCGATGAATTCAACAACGTGGTGCGGAAAGTGGTGAGTGCTGTTACCATCTCCACTGCAACTGACACGGTTTGCGCTGGCACCCCGGTTACCTATACTGCTGCTTCCAGCATCTCGGGCACAATACACTACCACTGGAAAGACAATATCGCTTCCGTTGGCACCGACGCAGCCACATTTGTGGCTGATAGTGTACACAATGGCGATACCATACGTTGTATCGTTACCCGCAATGCCACTACCGACACCATCACTATCAGCAACTACCTCGTTATGACGGTCAATCCGGCTCCCTCAGTTACCGTTACTCCTGTATCTTCGGCTTTCTGTTCCGGTTCATCTACCAGTATCACCGCAGGTGGAGCAGTCACTTATCGTTGGTCACCCGGTACCGGGCTCAGTGCCACTACAGGTGCTACCGTTACCTGCAGCACCACCGCAACTACAACTTATACTGTTACCGGAACCAATGCACTCGGCTGCGCCGGATATAAAACGCAAACCATTACCATTAATCCCACGCCAACCCTAACCATTACACCGGTGTCAGCCGGCATTTGCAACGGGTCCTCTACCAACATTACAGCCAGCGGTGCAAGCACTTACAGCTGGAGCCCCGCAACTGGCCTTAGCGCAACAACCGGGGCAACTGTTACCTGCAACACAACCGCTACGCGCACCTATACCGTTACGGGCACAAGTGCAGCAGGTTGTATTGGCACCGCAACACAAGTGATAGCGGTAAATCCAATCCCAGTCCTTACCATTACACCTGGTAGTTCATCCATCTGTAATGGCTCATCAACCGGCATCACTGCCTCTGGTGCCAGCACTTACTCGTGGGCTCCCGCCACTGGCCTCACAGCCTCAACAGGCGCTACTGTTACCTGCAATGCAACAACTACAACTACTTACACGATTACAGGCACGAGCGCCGCAGGATGTGTCAGCACTGCAACACAAACCATAACCGTCAATCCAGTGCCCCATGCGGGCGCAATTACCGGTACATCAAGCTTTTGCTCAGGGAGTTCAGTTACGCTTGTCGACACTTCTACAAGTCCTACATGGTCCAGCTCGGCATCGTCGATTGCCACGGTTAGCTCAAGCGGGGTTGTACATGGCGTATCTGCGGGCACTGCGGTTATTACTTGCTTGGTCTCCAATAGTTGCGGCGTCTCTTTTGCTGTTTTCACCGTGACGGTTATGTCAACACCACCAGCACTTCCAGCCATTACAGGGCCTTCAAATGTTTGTCGCGGCGGCACAGGTTCACTATCTGACTCAACCACCGGCGGCACCTGGACCAGCAGCAATACTGCAGTTGCAACCATCACAACCGGTGGGGTCGTTAACGGCGTCGCAGTTGGCTTCACCGTGATCAGCTATTCTGTTGTATTTACCTGCGGCACATCCATTACCACCGATACTGTTCATGTAATAGTGGCACCTTCAGCCCCTGCTGCTATCACCGGGGCCAGAACCGTTTGTCCCGGTGGCACCACCACCCTATCCGATGGTACTTCAGGCGGTGCCTGGAGCAGTAGCGATACTACTCTTGCAAGGGTCGGTGCCGCCAGCGGCATTGTTACCGGTGTCGCCACCGGGCCAATGGTTATTACCTACTCGGTGAGCAATAGCTGTGGCTCTGCCAATGACACTCAGGCGATATTTGTAGCTCCCGTGCCCTCAGCCGGTGCACTTACAGGCTCACCCAGTAAGTTTTGTCTTGGCTCTACTGCTCTTATCTCCAGTACCATAGGTGGCGGCACCTGGGTAAGCGGTACTACATCCGTTGCTACTGTCGATGCATTGGGCGACGTTACCGGCGTTTCTACCGGCACTACCGTACTTTCCTACATTTTTGTTTCCCCATACGGCTGTGGCAGCGATACATCACGCTATACCGATACAGTTATCACAGTACCAGCAGTTGCTGCCAT
>CAILMA010000675.1 GCA_903835145.1 uncultured Bacteroidota bacterium | reverse complement strand
ATACAAAATATTGGGTACATTTACGGACAATCATTAAAGGAAATACCGAGCGGAAGCACAACCTTTATGAGGTAGGGGCTGAAATGCAGACCTATAGAATTGAGACCATGGGCTACTTCAGACGTGAAAAAGTTATAGTATTTAAAAAACAATAAGATTACAAGGTTGTTCGCTACACTCAACCATAAATAAATTCTCTTTTTCTTTTCTGTGCCATTGGCTACCAGCAAGCCAAACGAATAGTCAATAACAGTTGATAAAATCAGTAGACCTACAAAACGCCAATCGAACCAGCCATAAAAAAAGTAACTGACCAGTAATATAAGTAGATTTTGATGCTTAAAAGATTTATTGAAAATAAACCAATACAAGATAAAAACCGTTGGCAGGAAGATGAGAAATTCAAAAGAATTAAATAGCATTAATATATTAATTTATATAATTAAATGTGAAAATCGGCGCCGTCAAATATAATATAAATTCCCCTACCGCAAAGATATCATTTCATGTCTTCACATATTTTGGCAAGCAGTAATTGATTGTATCACTGCCATTTAAACATATGCACAGTAATAAAAGGGCATCGAAAATAGCATCTGCCTGAACTTTAAAGGCAATAGATAAATTGTCAAGAATCATTGCCTTACAGGCGATTTCTGAGTATATCGTATAGGAGAATGACGTGTTACAGATTTCTCTGGCACCGTCAACGGAGAGGGCGCAACGACGAAGCTCTTAGCTGAATACACTCGCGAGGTGAACTGGCAAATACTTTTTCGAGTGTATTACCAAGATACACTTTAATTCAAAATGCAGTTTTGGACGATGGTTATAGGACGGTTCGTTTAGCAGTTCAAAAGGATAGAATTCAGGAAGATTGTAATTTTCTATTGTTTTATGGCAAGCGTTTGTTGCGACTGTATTTGCAGCTAAGTTGTAATACAATAACCTCTGGAATGCGCGAGTTGACACCAGTCGAAAATAGTCGGGGTGCCTTACCTCACCAGTAGCATTTGCCGGCTTTCTGTTCCTTCTTCTGTTTTTAGTTGGTAAAAGTAGATGCCTGCTGGCAGGTTATCGGTTGTGAAATCGATTTGGTGAGGGCCGTTTGCAATATATCCTTCATATGGTGTTGCCACGCAAATACCATAGGCGTTGTAAACCGACAATGTTACATTTTCATTTTTTGCAGTGCAGAATGTGATTTTTGTTTGGTTGCTGAACGGGTTTGGGTAATTCTGCATCAGTTCAAACTTGGAGGAATGGACAACAGCAGTGGCTGTTGTAAGTCCTGCACGTGCCTTGATGATCTTATTGAAGCCAATGTCTTTCGAGCTGTCAATCACATAGCTCCAGTTGCCACCAACCAATTGGCGAGCTGTTTGCAACGGGGGATTTAGCCTGCCTGGCAATACCTTGTCAGGGCAGGAATTGGCAGGTAAGCTACCTGCTGTGGACCAGGCCAGCCAGTAGGTGCCGGCAGGTAGGTTCGCAGGAGTTGCGAGATACAGTTTCAGGTACATAATAGGGCGGTTGGTACCCATGAGCCCGCCATGTGCGGTTACCGTGTCAACGCGATAAATACCAGTGAAACCTGTACTTGACAACACATTGGTACCGGTATCGCCCCATACT
>CAILMA010000674.1 GCA_903835145.1 uncultured Bacteroidota bacterium | reverse complement strand
CTGTTACTGTTACATCCATTACTAACTCTGCTAACCAGACCACAAGTATAATGAGTAACAACTCTATAGCTGTATCAACTGGTGCTATGAGCTTCACAAAAAGTGGTGCGACCGTAACTTCCGATGAAGTTCATACCGGCCTTGCTGGCTCGCTGCTTTCAATAGAGGGTATTAAATGGGATCCGTTAACAACAATAAATCTGTACATTGATTCCTATTACAGCGCTCCTGTAGTAGTAAATTTCACACAGAGCTCTTTTAACGGCAGTGCGCATTACACTGCTCCGGGCGTTGCACAAATTGCTAATTATGGCAACATCACCATTACCAGTGTTTCACCATACATCACAGGTACTTTCTCTTTCACTAATCCTGATTCAAGTAAAATCATGTCTGGTACGTTTACTGCACCAATGCCTTAATCGTATTTTTCCAACAATAATTTTAAACAGTAAAGCTGGGTTTTGCCCGGCTTTACTGTTTATATATTGTTGCTATTCTTGAAGTAGGCGTTGAATTTGCTGAGCTTTGGCAGTTTTTCACCAAAGGTAGCAGACTGCTTGCAAACAAAGTTTTCCTCCCTATCTTTTACCGCTTGCTTCCAGCATACTCATCTCTTTTGCCTTAGCCAAAAACTCTGATGCAAATATGAAGGAATTGAGGCGCTCATCCTTACTAAAAATGATGTCCTTGTTTGAGCCTTCCCATTGTTTGTTGCCCTGATACATGTATACAATATAGTCACCGCTTTCCATAACCGTGTTCATATCGTGGGTATTGATAACAGTAGTTATATTAAATTCCTTCGTAATTTCTTTTACCAACTTATCAATCAATAGCGAGGTCTGGGGGTCAAGGCCTGAATTGGGTTCATCGCAAAAAAGATATTTCGGATTTTGCACTACGGCACGAGCCAGTGCCACGCGTTTTTTCATACCTCCGCTTATTTCAGCGGGGAACTTGGTGTTCACGTCTTTTAGGTTCACCCTATCGAGCACTTCATTCACCCTCTTTTTCTTTGTGGCATAGCTGTCATTCGTAAACATATCCAGCGGAAACATTACGTTCTGCTCCACGTTCTTACTATCGAACAATGCCCCACCCTGAAACAACATACCTATAGACTTGCGCAGGTTCTTCAGCCCCCTCTCATCCATTTGCGTAAGGTCTTCGCCTTCATAGAGCACCTGGCCGCTGTCCACAGCCATAAGCCCTATCATTATCTTCATGAGCACGGTTTTCCCGCTTCCGCTTGAGCCTATTATCAGGTTCGTCTTGCCTGCCTCCATCTTAGCCGACACATCCTGTAGCACAACTTTATCACCAAAGCTTTTCCGAACGTTTTTTATTTCAATCATCTTAAAAGTAGAAAGTAGTTAGTAGAAAGTAGAAAGCTATCACAATTGCTTTAAACGTTTTATCAACGCTCCGGGGACCTGCCGCTACACCAAAAGTAGGAAATGAAATGTACAGACAGCACTATCGCAGGTCATTTTAAGAACATTGAAACAAAAACGAATTCATAACTCAGCGAAATTGGTTAGCAGCCACAAGCACCATGCGCGTTTATAGTAATGCTTTTGCCGGTTTTATTCCGAAGTATGATTGTGCCTTTATAGCTATTACCACCATCAGTTTTTCCCGTCTGTATCATTTTTATCTCCAGCAGATAGTCTTTGTAGCGAAAGCTGTCTATAAAGTTATTGGTTGTATCGGACGTATTTGTATTTCCACGGGGAGTTGTACTAAAAGCAGTTACAAGACCGTTTAGCTTTACATAGACGAACGAGTCGGTACCGGAAGCAAAAACCTCAGCTGAATCATTGCCATCGGCATAGAAAAAGCAGCCAACCCCATCAGAATCAGCCGGAGAATCGTTGAATGTACTAAGTGTCATTCCCGCAGCTGCTTTATCGATTGAGTCGCTTGCCGGTTGCTCAGCCGACGAACGGACGATAGGTGCAACAGGAGCCTGCCCGCTGCCGCATGCAGCAAGTAGCAACCACAAAAAAACAAGTTCTATTCTTCGCATCCCGGGAATCAAATTTTTGTACAATCCGTATTCCAAATTTTATTGACAAACTGATGCAAACTTCAATAAAAAAAGTTTAGCGAGCAAACACCCGCTAAACTTTTGAAAATAATATCAATTCACAACTGATTTTCTAATTACACTTGAAAAACACCCATTTTGAATTCTTTGTTGTCCTGAGAATGATTTGCGGCATTAATACCTTCAGAAATAACTTTACGGGTATCAGCAGGATCTATGATTTCATCTACCCAAAGGCGGGCTGCCGCATAGTAGGAAGAGGTCTGGCTATCGTACCTGTCAATAATTTCTTTGAGCATTTCTTTTTCCCTTTCCGGGTCTATTACTTCGCCCTTTGCCTTAAGTGACGCGACTTGTATTTGCAACAATGTCTTTGCCGCCTGCTCACCACCCATTACGGCTATCTTAGCATTTGGCCACGCGTAGATAAAGCGCGGGTCATAAGCCTTACCGCACATAGCATAATTGCCCGCACCATAGGAGTTACCTATAATAATGGTAATCTTCGGCACTACAGAATTGGCTACAGCATTTACCAGCTTTGCCCCATCTTTAATGATACCAGATTGCTCACTGCGGCTACCAACCATAAAGCCTGTAACATCCTGCAGGAACACCAGCGGTATTTTCTTTTGGTTACAGTTCATGATAAAGCGGGCAGCCTTATCGGCGCTGTCATTATAGATCACCCCACCCATCTGCATCTCGCCCTTGCCACTCTTCACTATTTTGCGCTGATTGGCTACGATACCTACTGCCCAGCCATCAACACGGCCATAACCGCAAACTATAGTTTTACCATAATCTTCTTTAAACTGATCAAATTCTGAATTGTCGACAATGCACTTGATCACATCTACAACATCAAAATTCTTATTGTTTTGTGCGGAAACCAGTCCGTAAATCTCGCCCGGGTCTTTAGCAGGCGCAGCAGGTTTCACCCTGTCAAAACCTTTAAGCGGTTGATGTCCCATTTTATCAACTATGCGGCGCACCTGATCGAGGCACTCCGCCTCCGTATCAAATTTATAGTCTGCAATTCCACTTATTTCAGTGTGCATCTTAGCTCCGCCGAGTGCTTGCTGATCGGCATCTTCGCCTATGGCAGCCTTTACGAGGTATGGCCCGGCGAGGAAGATGGACCCATTGCCTTCCACCATCAGCGTTTCATCGCTCATAATAGGCAGGTAAGCACCGCCAGCCACGCAGCTGCCCATTACTGCAGCTATCTGGCTTATGCCCATTGCGCTCATTTGTGCATTATTACGGAATATGCGGCCAAAGTGCTCCTTATCAGGAAATATTTCGTCCTGCATAGGCAGGTACACACCGGCGCTATCCACTATATAAATGATAGGCAGGTAGTTTTCCATTGCTATTTCCTGCATCCGAAGGTTCTTTTTGCCCGTAATAGGAAACCATGCACCGGCTTTCACAGTATTATCGTTAGCCACTATCACACACATGCGGCCAGCAACATACCCCAGCCCCGCAACGGTGCCGCCGGCAGGGCAGCCCCCGTGCTCTTTATACATATCATAACCCGTAAAAGCACCAATCTCTGTAAACACGCTTCCCTTATCAATGAGGTAGCTTATGCGTTCACGCGGAGACATTTTGCCTTTTTCACGGGCTTTATCCATTGCTTTTTTTCCACCGCCAAGGCTTATCTGCGCATGGCGTTGTTTCATTTGGCTTACCGCCAGTTTCATACCGTCTTCGTTCTTGTTAAATTCAATATTCATCAATTAACAGCAGTTTATTGTGTGCAATACTAAGTAAATGTAAACTTACTATCTTTTTATACAATCACGAACCAATTGTGCATAACTCTAAGCCCATATTTACAGGAAATTTTCCGGTAAATACATCAAATTACTATTTTAAAAAAAGTGAACGGCAACAAACTAAGAGGCGGAAGAGAAAATCAGCGGGACCAACCTAATCTGGAAAAGCCAGAACGAAAAAGATTAACCGCAAAGAAGGCACAAAGGGTACGCAAAGAAGGCGCAAAGATTCATTTAATTTTT
>CAILMA010000673.1 GCA_903835145.1 uncultured Bacteroidota bacterium | reverse complement strand
CTTAGTGGCTGAAGTGGTGATACCTATTCGTTGTGCTGTCATCCGCCACGCCGAGACAAAGTATAAAAATGGAACTTTTACAACGGTCAGAGCCATTGTTCAACGCCTACGGCGTTGGTGGTTTACGCATATTTTCCGCCAGTTTCACTGGCGGCTATTTATATTGAAGCCCGCCGGGCTTCCTGAAGCAGAGAACGTTTTCTACCCCCACCACTTAGTGGCTGAAGTGGTGATACCTATTCGTTGTGCTGTCATCCGCCACACCGAGACAAAGCATAAACATAGCGATTTTACGACCCTTAGGGCGATTGTTCAACACCTGCGGCGTTGGTGGTTTATGCTTGTTTTCCGCCAGTTTCACTGGCGGCTACTAATATTGAAGCCCGCCGGGCTTCCTCATGACCAGGAGTTCTGCTACTCTGCCACAAGCGGCAGATTTTAACGGATTATGGTTACATCGCCTTTTATGAACAGGGGCTCGCCTGTGTCGCAGACGGCATCTACGAAGTAAACGTAAACCCCGGGGCGTGCCTGAACGCCATTAAAAGAACCATCCCATGCGCTTGCAGCATCGTTGATGCTTATGTTTTGTTTTTCAAAAATGACCTCACCCCACCTGTTGTAGATGCGGAATGATTTAATATTGGACACACCTGTACCACGCGGATAAAAGACGTCGTTTTCACCATCGCCATTAGGTGTGAACGAGTTTGGAATGAAAATCTGGCTCTTATCGCAGAACATATGGATGGTAATGGAATCGGTGGCAGTACAGCCATGTATTGAAGTGACCGTAACGGTGAATGAAGTTGTATTGAGCAAGCTTGCTGAAGGATTGTAGCAACTGTCACAACTCAGGTATTGACCGGGAGTCCACAGATATGTGCTAATGTTGGTGCCATGTGCGCTAATGTGCGCTTCGCTGCCAGCTACAAGGCTTTGATCGGGGCCTGCATCAACGGTAGGCAATGGGTCAATAATGAGGTTAACGTAGTTGGTATCGGGGATACAACCACCATACTGAACGATAACCATGTAGTTAGTGGTCACAGAAGGGGTAGCAACCGGATTAAAGACGTGGGAGTTATTGAGGCCGGTGGATGGAATCCAGGTGTATTTAGTGCCACCGGTATCAAACAACTGAACGGGGACTTTGTCACACACTTCCGTATCTCCCCAGCCGCGGCTAACGGTTAAGGTTCGCATTCTAATGGTTACACTATCTATATTTACACAGCCGTTGATGTCGGTACCTGTAACCGTGTAAGTAGTAACTACGACGGGGTATGCAGACGTAGATTCGCAAGCCGGGCAACCGATGGTAGCAGCTGGTGACCAAACATAGGATTCGCCACCGTAAGCGCGGAGTGTGGCTGTGTCGCCAACGCAGATAACGGTATCAGGACTTGTGGTAATAGCGGGAGGTGGGTAAACCGTTACCGTATCTCTTGTGGAAGCAAAGCATCCCCAGCCGTCTTTAACATTGAGTGTTACATAGAATGTACCGGTTGATGTGTATAAATAAGGCGGTGAGCTCATGTTGCTGGTATCACCCGACTGAAATGCCCAATGCCAGGAAGTGATATTGGAAAAGTAGCTGAACGACGTATCCTGAAAATGGATGTCGGTGTTTACACAGACCGGATGCGGAATGGTTGTGAAACCTGGGCGAACCGCATCGACCTTAATGGTATCGGTACCAAGGGTGGAATTGCGGCAGCCGGTATTATCGCTTAGGATGAGTTTTGGCAGGTAGGCGCCCGGCTGGGTGTAAGTATGCGTAGTGCTATCCACCATTGATGCTACGGTTGTATTACCATCGGCAAAGTCCCATATTACAGATGGCACGTTTATGATAGCCGCATGGAAATTGACTGTGAGGGGCGCACACCCTTGCAACGGACTGTAGGTGAAACCACCCGCATAGCCAAACACGTTGAGATCGCGGTAGGCTGTATCGGTGCAGCCGGATGAATTGGTTGCAACCAGCATGATGTGGTACAGGCCGGGTGAAGCATATAGATCGATAGGAGAGGTAATATAGGAGGAACTGCCATCGCCAAACGACCAGTAATAGCTGCTACCACCTGTTGTTGTGTTTGTAAAATTTACTGTGAGGGGCGTACAAATTGAAAAACTATCGCTCATTGTAAATGATGCATCGGGCGCAGACACAACTATATAGGCTACATAGATTGCCGAGTCCGTGCAACCGTTAGAATCGGTTGCTGCAAGTTTTACTGTAAACGTTCCGGTATTGGTATAAGCATGCGTTGGCGTTACTAAAGTAGAAGTGGAGCCATCGCCAAAAAGCCAATGGTAGGTTAATCCCCCGCCAGTAGAAGCGTTTCCGAACCGAATAGTCTGTCCGCGGCATGGGAACAGACTGCTTGCACCAAAGGACGCATGAGGCTTACTGGCCACAATGAGTGCGGAGCGTACCAAGGTGTCTTTGCAACCGACATTATCCGTGACAATCTCTGTTATGGAATAGGTGCCGGCGGCCGTATAAGTATGGGAAGTACTGACTGAAGTGCCCGATGTGGTAGCGCCATCGCCGAAGAGCCAGGTGAAGTTTGTGCAAGTAACGCTGGAATCGTCGGTAGAATGATCTGTAAAACTGACGGTAAGAGGCACGCACCCGCGCGGAGGAGTAGCAACAAATGAGGTGACCGGTTTGGCAACGAGTATCCAGTTGTTATGAATGAGTGTATCTAAGCAACCGTGCCAGTCTTTTACAACCATCATTACGTTGTATAAACCAGTTCGCCGAAATGTATCTACGACCATTGCGGTAGTATCTGATGCCCCCGGTGTGGTACCGATGCATGAACCATCGAAACAAAATGCCCATTCGGTAGCGTAAGCGCCGCCTGTAATAGTTCCTTGGAATGTAATGTGGTCATACTGGCAAATGAGTGAATCAGAAGCGTAGAGGTGTAAGACAGGCGGTATCAGATGGATTGGAATTGTTTGTGTATCGCGGCAGCCAGACCTTGCGTTATAGGTAGCGAGGGAGCAGTAGTAGGTTGTATAGCCAGGATATGTTATGACAAATGAATCGGCTGTGGAAGTTGTGCCATCGCCAAAGCTCCAAAAATGGGTATCATCTCCGTAGGATGAGTCATAAAAGGTGACCTTATTTGCCGGATGGCAATCGAAGTTATAAAAGATACTGGCCATTGGTGAATCAATAGTAATAGGATAAATCTTATATGGCCTGCCGGGGCAGCCGTTGCTGTAACCAGTAACGGTAACGGTGTCGAAGCCCGGGCGAGTGAAGGAGTGCAGTATATGGGAACTTGAATCTGAACTTGCAGAGCCGTCGCCCCAGTCCCACATGTAATAGTCAATAGGCCCGCCGGAAAGGAGGTGGGGAAAGAAGGTTATGGGGTGACCGTAACAAATAACTGATTGTGTATCAGTAAAATAAACTGAAGAGGTATCCCCCACTTCTATGCCGACGCTCATGCGGGCGGTGCAACCGTTGGTGGTTGTGATGTCCAGTACCACCATGTAAGAACCCGAAGCCGTATAGGTATGAGCCGGCGTGCTATCGGTAGCTGCGGTGCTGCCGTCGCCAAAGTCCCAATGCCAGGAAGCTGTAGCAGCCGGATATCTACCAGGGTAAGGTGTAAGTGTATTAATAGAGTCGAGGAAATGAACCGTGAGTGGAACACAGCCGTGGAAAACATCGGGCACTAAAGTCAGTAAAAGATCGCGGATGACGTAAATCTGGGTGACGCTGGCCATGCAGCCCGATGCATCGCTAACCGTCATTGTAATATTGTAGGTACCATCAGCACTATAGGTATGCGTAGTTGATGCGCCACTACCGCTGGTGCCATCGCCAAAATCCCAGGAGACAGTGGAACCGGATGGAACGCTACCTGTAAAAGTAATTGCGGAAGGAGCCGGGCAAGCCATTGTAGGAGAAATAGTAAAACTGATGGTAGGTGAAGGTAAAATAGTTATGGTCTGATAAGCTGTATCAGTACAAGGGCCGCTGAAAGTAACAAGCATCACCCTATAGGTACCTGCAGTAGAATAAGTGTGGGTAGCCGGGTCGGAAGAGGAAGTACCGCCGTCGCCGAACGTCCAATAACTTGCACTATGGGCAGAGCTGGTGTTGGAGAAAGTAACAACTGAATTGGCACAGGCAGTTGATGGGCCGGTGAAGGAAGTTGTCATGCTGGCGACAGTTATATAAGCAGTACGAACGATACTATCGGAACATCCGTGAACATCGGTAACAACAAGTTTTACCGAGTAAGTGCCTGAGGCTGTGTAGGTATGTGTGGGTGTTGCAGCTGCAGATGTGCTGCCATCACCAAAGGTCCAGACATAAGTAAAAGGTGACGCGCCTGATGTGGTGCTTGTAAATGTAGTGGACGCCGGAGGATTACACAGGTAGGTGCTGGAAGCAGTGAATGCCGGCACAGAGTGGTTATATACATGAATAAAACCAGCAACGGTAAGGCTTGAGGAGCAGCCCATACTATTGGTTACGACAAGGGTTACATTGTAAAAGCCGGGTGTGACAAAGGTATGCGTTGGGCTTGTGGCGGTGCTGGAACTACCATCGCCAAAATTCCAGACATAGGTGCATGCGCCTGTGGTGCCTGCCGTGGATGTACTTGTAAACGTAGCTGAGGACCCCGGGCATAACCCTGTGTCGGTGGCCGTAAAGCTGACGACTGGCGACGGGTAAACCGTTATAGTGATGTGGTAAACGGATGTAGAAGAACCATTGTGGGCTGTGAGTGTAACCGTGTAAGTGCCTGCGGTGAGGTAGCTACCCGAGACACCTGTGCCAGTAGAAGTTGTGGTGGTAGTGGTGCCGTTGCCAAGGTCCCAGTCGAAGCTTGTGCCACCCGTTGATGTGTTGGTGAAGTGCACAACAAGCGGAGCGCAGCCAGAAATATAGTCGGCAGTGAAGCTTGCCGTAACGCCAAAAGCTGCGATAGGTGCGGCCAGAAGCAATAGGAATAATACAATCTTACGGGTATAAGTGCTCATAAAATGAGATGCGTTAAAGGCTAAACAAATTGGAACTAATAAAGGTAAAATTTATTTTGATAATAAACAATAAAAAAGACAAATGTATGGACGGATATTTTTTGCATTTGCATAGGTGTCTGCGGGCGCCTGAATGCAAGAATGTGAGCTGAATATGCGCCGACAGCAATGCCTATCTTTGCGCAGTATGCAACTCATCAATGAACAGTCGAACAATGCCGGTATCTACCTGCACATTCCGTTTTGCCGGCAGGCATGTATCTATTGCAATTTCCATTTTTCGACATCACTGAAATATAAAGATGAGTTGCTGGCGGCGATGGTTAATGAAATTGCGATGCAAAAAGGCTACCTCGAAGGGAAAAATATTACGACAATATATTTAGGTGGTGGCACACCCTCGCTACTCACAGCTGATGAAATAAATGTGCTTACCGAAACTGTATACAAGAATTTCAACATAACGACACTCGCCGAATTTACTCTTGAAGCCAACCCGGATGACCTGACAAAAAACTACCTGAACTCCCTGAAACAAACACAGGTGAACCGGCTGAGTATAGGCACCCAGTCATTTATAGAGCGTGACCTACGGTATATGAAGCGAATACACACAGCACAGGAAGCTGACTACGCCATAAAAGCGGCACAGGATACCGGGCTGGCGAACATTAGCATAGACCTGATATATGGCACCCCGGGGCTTACCAATGCGGAATGGAAGGGGAACATAAGTAAAGTAGCAGAACTTGGGATACCTCACTTTTCGGCATATGCACTTACGGTTGAGGAAAAGACGGCGCTGCAACATGCTATTACCAACAAAAAATCGGCACCTGTGAGCCCCGCGCAAGCAGCAACCCAATTTGAGCTATTGATGGATTATGCGGGTGAAAAGGGTTATGACCATTATGAAATATCCAACCTGGCGGTGCCGGGGATGCACGCAGTACACAATACCAACTACTGGCGAGGAAATCACTACCTGGGGATCGGCCCCTCGGCACATTCCTTTAACGGAGTAAGCCGGAAGTGGAATGTTGCGAATAATGCGCTATACACTCAAAGTATAAATACGGATAAAAAGATACCATCAGAGCAAGAGACGCTAACTGTGACCCAACAGCTCAATGAGTACGTGATGACCAGCCTGCGCACCATGTGGGGGTGCGACCTGAGCTATGTGCGCAGCAAGTGGGGGAATGACTATGCAAGTGAACTATTAAAGAACGCAACCGAAAGCCGCGAACGCAACCGAATTATTTTGGACGGTGAAGTCCTTAAGCTGACCAACAAGGGCAAGTTGTATGCCGACAGTATTGCATCAGATCTCTTCTTTTAAGGGGGTACTGACGACGACCTACCAGCCTGAGCAAAACAATTTACAAATACCAAAAATGAATTTTCAACGCCGATGGTGTTGGACTGCTTCAGTTATGTTCCGCCGGTTTCAGCCCCGAAAACTCGGGGCAGGCTTGGCTGTTCTCATTGACGCCATTGGGGCTTCCTTGCGTGCACTGTCTTGGTGTTTCATATTTGAAAAATTAGGGACGAACCCGATATCACTTATCGAATGCCTAACGGCACAGCTCTTTATCTAACGAAGATCAGTATCCTAACGTCTAAGTCCGTGTTGGAAGAATAATGACATCAAATTAATTTTGCGCTTGCGCCCAGGTATGTGGTAAGAGT
>CAILMA010000672.1 GCA_903835145.1 uncultured Bacteroidota bacterium | reverse complement strand
GAAGAAGTAACTGTAATAGGCTGAACGGCATAACAGCCGGCAGCGCTGGTATAAGAGATAGTTGCGGTACCGTTAGAAAGACCGTAAACTGTAATAGAAGAACCTGTCGTACTGCTTATGGAAGCAATACTTGATGAAGTTGTGCTCCAGGTATTACCGCTGGTACCATCAGAAAAAGTTGTACTCGATCCGTTACAAATTGTTGTGGCCCCTGCAGTTATTGCTGAAGGCGTCTGGTTAATAGTTACTGTACACGTGGGACTGATTAACGTACCTGACGTACCAATACCGCAGGTAGAGGTGGACGAACTGAGCGCACAATAATAATATAGTGTACCCGCTGTAGTTGATGCCGGTACATAGGTCCTCGTTCCCGTAGAGGAAGTCGCAATGGCAACTCCTGTGGTTGTGGAAAGCAAGGTAACGCCACCGGCAACCGTTGTGGTCGCCACATTGGCTGTGTTCGAATACCATTTAACTGTCATGGTATTCGCACTACCTGTAGTCGTGGTACAGGTGTTGTACACGTAACTGATAGTACCGGCTGTGGCGCCAGTACATGCGGTGACAGACGATGTGATAGAGTTGTTGCTGCTGACACCGTACCGCGTTGTTGCTGATACCCCCGTGGCGAGGACCAGCAGAAAGACGAAAAAGAGAATTCTCCTCATAGTAATAAACATTTAAAATTTAACTATATATTCAACAAAAGATGACGTATGGACACATAACTGAAAGAGAAGCAGCACCATGCGGATGCGACTTTTTCTTCATTTTTTTTAAAAGATAATTAAATTAAAAAATTATCCTAAGTGTTGTTGATAGAGGCTTTCGTAATGTTTCAATGGCAAAAAAGAGGCGGTAGTAGTTAGGTTACAAAATCAAAAACTTCACGTTATTTTACTGTTAAGATTTTCATTCGTTCTCCAAATATAAGCAACTAAAAACGAAAAAACAAATTTTAGTTAATAACCGCTTATAAACATTTTATATACCTAAATTGTCTTTTAAAAATTGTAATTATTATTATTTGTTATTTATGCCATTCTTATTTAATCATATTTATACATTTCTTGTTGTTTTTGTTTGATTATCAACCATTTACGAAGATATTATTTTACCTTCGTAACACGTGAAACAATAGTCGATAGTGTAAAAAAATCGCATCTAAATATTTCATCTTTAAAATGTGTATTATTCTGTTTTTTTAACTTATTTACTAAATTGAATTTTAAAATACTTGCTCCCAATCTCAGTCAAGCATAAAAATGGTAACTCTGACCAAAAAGCGAGAACAGGGGGCTCGCAAGAAAATGCACTGTTTTCAACCATATATTATTTTAATCGCCTCTGTTTATACAAATATAATTTTCAATTTTTATATTTAGCGTTGTATAGCTATTTTTCCTAACCAAAGTTAATTTATTAAAAAAACCTACCGATTGACAACAAACAATCGATTATTTGATGCTCATCACTATTTATACCAGAAAATTCCCCTATAATGGTTTCAGGGACGTCCGAAGAGGCTAATTGGAGGAGAAAAACGGTATACCGTACCGAATTGAAATAACACAATTGCAACCGGTTTTTAAACGAAGACAGCAAGAGCACCTGCACCGAAAAACGGAGATCAGCTAAACGGAAAATAAATGAAAAATAGGATGAAAATGTAAATTTCATCGCATAAGCTCAAATGCAACAACCAAGGTAAAACAGACATAAAATGGCGACATGCCGGCGCCACGTTGAGGGAATAACTTTACAATAAGAATAAGTGCATGGGTTAACACTTACAAGCCTTATTATTCAAACAAAGGCACACCAATTTTCATAAAATGCTTGGTAAGGTCGTAATAAGATTTCCGCCATTCAATCGCGCCTTCAATATTGAGGAAGTCAAGGGCTGTTTTGTCATCGGTGAAGAGCACTGCGTCATTCAGGTCAATATTCCGCGTGTCTTTAAACAGTGTATCCAAGTCCACCGCTTTACCAAATTGTTTAAGCGGCGATCTGAGATTGCTGAATGCCTGAATTGTATCGCTCCCTATGAACAAAGAATTTGCGAATTCTTCTACCCTATTAGTAGGTATAAGCTGAGTTGTTAGGTTAGCCGCCAGCATCGTTTTATAAAGCGACCGGCCCGGCTTACCTATTGCCCCATTTAAAAAACCGTAAAAATTGACAACGATAAACCCGTTCTTCCTGAGCAAAGAATGGGCTTTCTTAAAAGATTCGACACTCATCATGTGGGGCGGTGCAATGTCGCCGTGAAAAACATCGATGATAATAATGTCATATTTTTTCTTGGTTGTCTCCAGGTAATGCCTTGCATCATCTACTTCAACATTTACATTTCTACTCAGGAAAAAATAATCTTGTGCCACATCAACCACGCGCTGGTCCAGCTCCACAACATCCACATTAAAATCGAGGTTACGGTTCAGGATATTAGGGATCTGGCCACCGCCGAGCCCAAGCATCAAAACATCTGATTTAGCGGGCATTTTGCTGCAGAGGCAGGTTACAAAAACAGGATAGTCCCATTCCGTGAAACCAGTTGTTCGGTTTATTTGTGCCTCCCCTATCCTGTTCACCAGTAGCATCCGGTCGTTAGCAGCGTGGTTTTCATATTTATTAATATCAGCAACCATCACTTGCCCCATCAAACCCTCAGAATAATACTTCACTTCTATATCAGTACCTGTGTACGGTCCCTTTTTCCCAATCAGCGACACGACGAAAAACAGCGGCAAAACGAGTGCAAGATATTTACGACCGGATATCAATTTAATGAACGGGTAAAGGCCAGCAAAAAACGCAATAGCTATGGACGGATTGGAAAGCCCATAACCGGGGATAATAACAAAGCCCATAAGGAAAAGGGAAGCGATACCACTGGCTGATGAAATTGTAAATACCCTCCCGGTAACCGAACCTACTTCTACCGACTTTGAGGCTACGTACCTGATTAACATTGTGGGCACCATACCCAAAAATACCAATGGCGGCACAACCAACACAAAGCTTACAAGTATCATGGCAGATTTGAAGCTCAAAGTGTCGAAGTAAACAGGAAGGTGCTGAGCTTCAATATGCATGAGGCTGATGCATACGGCCGCCCCCAGCAATACCCACCACAGGGTAGCGGGCATAGCATATTTTTCATTAATATAGCCACCAAGGAAGTAGCCAATGGCGAGGCCGAGTAAAGTAAATGCCATTACGGTGGTCCATACATCGAGCGACGACCCGAAGAAGGGTGCAAGCATCCTGGCAGCGAGTAGCTCTGCAGCCATCACAAGCCCACCTTCCGCTATCGCATATAGGTAAATTGTAGTCTGAATAACATTGCCTGCAGCAGGAACCGCTATTGGCTTCGCCTGCTTTGGTTGCTTTGCGGGTGTAGGTATTGCCTGGGGCTTATCTTCAGCTGCGATGGTGGGAAACAGTTGCGCCCGGAATAGGTACAGTAGCAAGAGTGCCGCAAGGGCACCACCGGTAAGCCAGCAGCACATTTTAAGCCCTGCGAATGGAATAAGGTAGAAACCGAATAAAAATGCAGCGCAGATGCCGCCCAGCGTAGAAATAAAATAAGCAGAACCCGCTACCCTGCCATCGGTAGCAGAGCGCAACGCCACGAACCGCGAAACCAATGGCCCAACAAGACCAAAGCAAAACATAGGCGGCACCAGTAAGAAAAAACAAGTCGTAAATATACCCTGCAACAAACTTAATGACGCAGTACCTGCAATAAACGCTGATGACGTAAAGGGCATCAGCATCACCAGTAGAGCGGCGATTCCTAAAATAATAAACAAAGCCTTCCCTGAAGGTTGCCAACTGGCCAATCTCCCACCAAAAAAATAACCCAAAGTGAGCCCTGAAACAGTGCACCCCAAAACGGAGGTCCAGACATAAAGCGAACTGCCATAAAATGGAGCAATGAGTTTAGCACCTATCAGCTCTACAGCCATAAGCGCAGCGCCCTCTATAAATAGGATAAGTAAAAACCAGGAGAATTTTTTCAGCATTGCCAGGGTATTAAAACAGAAATGAAGAACAGAACAATGCTACGAAAGTAATATTCATTCTTCAATCAAATAATGCCCCTCGCAAGTTGTTTTTATCAGTGCCACAAAAAACAGAAGTCCCGCCCAAATAAACGGGCGGGACATCTTAAAGCTGCTACTGAAATTTAATCATTTTATTTCAGGGCAATATCCAGGACCTCACTGACATCATTAACGTAGTGGAACCGTAAGCCTTTGATATATTCTGCATTGATCTCTTCAACGTCTTTTTCGTTTTGGCTGCACATTATAATGTCTTTAATACCAGCACGTTTTGCAGCAAGTGCTTTTTCTTTAATACCACCTACCGGCAACACCTGGCCGCGCAGGGTTATTTCACCAGTCATTGCAAAGAAAGGCTTCACTTTTCGGCCTGTAAAGGCAGATGCAAGCGACGTGAACATAGTGATACCCGCACTCGGGCCATCTTTGGGCACTGCACCTTCCGGTACGTGTATGTGCACGTTTGATTCCTCTATCTGCGCAGCTGTAAGGCCATAATCAGTAGCATGGGCCTTAAGATAAGAAAGCGCGGTAGTAGCACTTTCCTTCATTACATTACCGAGGTTACCAGTAAGCGTAAGGCCGCCCTTGCCCTTAGATATTGAAGTTTCAACAAAAAGAATATCGCCGCCAGCAGCAGTCCACGCCAACCCTACAACCACGCCTGCAGGGTGGCCTTTTTTATATACGTCGTTGGTGTACCGAGGCTTACCAAGCACTTTTTCTACTACCTCGGCAGAAACTACTTTAGATACCTCTTCTTCCATTGCGACTTGTTTGGCAACAGAACGCATCACCGCAGCGAGCATTCTATCCAGTTCGCGCACACCGCTTTCACGGGTGTATTCCTGTATAATTTTGGCTATGCTCTTATCATTAAATTTGAGCGGCACTTTTGCAAGGCCGTGCATTTCCTTTTGTTTTGGTATCAGGTGCCTTTTTGCTATTTCAGTTTTCTCTTCAGCTGAGTAGCCCGATAGCTGAATGATTTCCAACCTGTCGCGAAGCGCAGGCTGTATGTCGCCAAGGCTGTTGGCTGTAGCTATGAACAGAACCTTCGAAAGGTCAAACTCAAGCTCCAGATAGTTGTCGTAGAAAGAATTGTTTTGCTCCGGGTCAAGAATCTCCAGCAAAGCTGAGCTTGGGTCGCCACGGAAGTCCTTACCGAGTTTATCAATTTCATCGAGGATGAAAACAGGGTTTGCCGATTTTATTTTCCTTATTGATTGTATGATACGGCCGGGCATAGCACCTATGTAGGTCTTGCGGTGTCCACGCAGCTCACTTTCATCATGCAGGCCACCAAGGCTCAGCCGCACATACTTTCTGTGTATAGCATTGGCAATGCTGCGGCCCAGCGATGTTTTACCAATACCTGGAGGGCCAACAAAACACAAAATCGGTGACTTCATATCGCCCTTCAGCTTCAGTACCGCGAGGTATTCCAGTATGCGGTCCTTAATCTTGTCCATGCCATAATGGTCGTCGTCAAGAACTTTCTGGGCCTTGCGCAGGTCATAGCTGTCTTCGGTATATACCCCCCAGGGGAGGTCAAGCATCAGATCGAGGTGATTGTAGATAACCGAGTAATCGGGAGTACTGGGGTGCATGCGCTCCAGCTTCTCAATGTTCTTTTTGAAAAGCTCTTTCGCGCCATCCGTCCATTTTACTTCTTCGGCTCTCTTTATCAGGTCCTTTATTTCACGGTCATTAGGGTCTCCACCCAGTTCTTCCTTTATCGACTTCATTTGCTGCTGCAGGAAGTATTCGCGCTGCTGCTTATCAATATCGGCCCGGGTCTTATTGGTTATTTCGTTCTTTAATTCTACAAGCTGCAACTCTGACTGCAGGAGCTGCAAGAGTCGCTCCGCCCTGGTCCTGATGTTATTTTCTTCCAGCAGAGCCTGCTTATCAGGCAGCTTAGAAGAGATATTAGAAGCGATAAAATGCATTAAAAACGACTGCTGCTCTATATTGCGCAAAACAATAGAAGCTTCATTGGGAAGATTGGGAGAAAGCTGCGCAATGCGTTCAGAAAGGTCTTTTATAGACCCCATGAGCGCGTCGAAGTTCTCGTCTTTAACCGGATAAATATCTTCGAGATAGTTGACCTGTGCTGAAAAAAACGGTTCTGTCTGCGTAAAGTGATCGAGTGCAAAACGCATGCGGCCCATGATGAAGATTGTGATGTTGCCATCGGGCATCTTTATCTGCTTCACTACTTTAGCAAGCGTTCCAATCTGGTACACATCATCAACCCCCGGATTTTCATTAGTTGCATCTTTTTGAGCTATTACCCCAATCCATTTGTCGCCCTTCTGAGCTTCTGCTATCGCCTTCACCGATTTTTCACGGGCAACAGTAATCGGCAACACCACGTTAGGGAACAAAACCGTATTGCGCAGTATAACGATAGGGAGTACGCCGGGGATAGTGCTCTTCTCCTGATCATCCATTTCATCCTCTCCAAGCGGCACGATAGGCATAAACTCCATCTCCTGCTCATTTTGGCCAAAAATCATATCTAACATTGATGTTATTTGAGACATTATGACAAATTATCCCTGTATCTTTTTAAAATACGGAGAACAAAGATAGTCGTCAATACCTATGCCAATGCATAAAAACTGTAATTTTTGCAGGTGGGAGTAACTAAAACAAAAATTGTTGATATTTTTCGTGGTGAAAACTATGTTATTGGCAGTGATTGTGGTAAACAATACAAGAGTTGTCATAAGACCATTTTGGACGGAACCAGTAAAACAAAATCATAAAAGATGTTACAGGCGAGCAATGATAACAAAATCTGCCCTAAAAAATTGTAACTTCATTGTTGATGTAACGGGCTTAGCGCATTTACCAAATCTCCAGATTCATGATGCAATATGAAAAGAAACGGGCAGTGATGAAATACACAGGATTTTCCATAATGGTATTGGTGCTGCTGGTCTCCTGCTCAGCTTTGCAGGCTAAAGACAGGACCTACCGTGGCAGAGTAACCGATAAAAACAACAAGGGCCTTGCTAATGTTGCCTTGCAGGCACGAGAGCGCAATGAGTTGTTTTTCTGCAACGCTAAGGGATATTTTAGTATAACAGTAAACCCAGATACCATTGATGCCTTTGAAATAAAATGCCCCGGCTATTACGACAAAACTTTATGGCTTGACGAAGTGGGTGATGACTCTATTTTCGTGAAGCTTGAAACTACCAACACCGTGCTTAAAAGTGCAAAAGTGGCGGCAAAAGGCGGCACTTTGAAACAAGAGACCATAGGTATAAGCGGTGGCTCCCACAACACCGGCTGCTACATGATGTTCAAAGATGAGCTTGCCCTCTTCCTGCCGGCGCAGCGGGAAAGAAACGGCATACTGAAAGAAATAGGTGCCTATATAACCAAGGAAGGTGCTAAAGATTCCAAATTCATCATGCACGTTTATACCCGTGACTCAGCAACAGGCGCGCCGGGCGACGATATTACCGACAGCGTGCTGGCAGTGCAGGCCGACAGAGGCAACGAATGGGTAACCGCAGACCTTGGCGATAAACTGATACAAATGAAGGGTGGTGTTTTCGTTTCGGTAGAGTGGACGCTTGGCTACGGAAATGACTACTATACCTGGGATTTAAGAAATGCATCGAACTACTACTCAGGCGATGACTCGCTGCGAAAAGTGTATAACGGCCAGGTGCTGGGGCTGGCATGGGGCAATTCCCGTCAACCCATTGTTTACCGGCGGTATGCACACAATATCTATGATCACACCAACGAAGACAAATGGTTCCGCACACCACCCCTGCGCGGTGGGCGCCGTTTTAATGAATGGATAACCCCCATGATTTATTGCACCTACTCCTATTTTGAGAAATAGATATTGTGTTGGGCAGTGGTATAAAATTTGGTTGAATGAGGCTTTTGGTGCGATGCCAGTGTTGGGTGTCCCGGGGTGATGCCCCGGGCTGAGAGATTTAACCCTTGCAGGGTTATCCCCCGTCGGGACTTTCGACTAACTACTTTCTACTTTCGACTAAAAAATGGGGCGATGCCCCGGGCTGGGAGATTAAACCCTTGCAGGGTTATCCCCGTCGGGACTTTCGACTAACTACTATCTACTTTCGACTAAAAAAAGGGGCGATGCCCCGGGCAAAGGAGAAATCAGGCTTTTGCCATTTTCTTTCCTACCCCGTTTTCCTTACTTTTTTCTGGTTCACTGATTTCTTCTGCCTTTTTTACGTCTGTCTCCGGGCTGTGAGCTTCCGGCACGGCAAGGTGCTGTTGGAGATTGGCGGCAGGGTGAGCAACGGGGGAAACACGAGATGGGGGGTAATTGCGCAGCGTCTCAATTATTACTTCAGGATTAAATATCTCATTCTGGTTGTTGTAACACGTTTCTGTGGGCAACTCCCCTGAAATATTGTACTTACTGTAAAAGGAGTACTTAAGGTCGGGTATGCGCGTAGGCTGGCTGGCAACAATATTTGCGTGCATCGTGTAACCAAACTGTTCCGGCTTATTGCCAATCCAGCATACTACCGAGGGCATGCCAATTGCTGCGGCTGTGTGCTGCGCAAAGCTGTCGATAAATAGCCTTTTTGCACTCATAGCAATAAGGGCTATTAGCGAACGGTAATTTGTTGCCTGAAATGGCGTAACATTTTGAAGCGACAATTGTTCCTTAAGTTTGAGATGAACAATATGATAATCGTTCGCAAAAGCGTTTACAACATATTGGGCGGTAGCTATCGGCATATCCCTGACCCAGGAATACAAACCATTGTTTGCCGCACCTCCATTAGTTTGAATGAGCATAATGGGCTTGGGAGCACCGAAGGAAGGTGCATACCTGTTAAACTCTATTTCGGTCATAAACAACTCCGGCATCTCGCCATTATACGGAAGCCCGAATAGCTCGCACCATACTTTTAAATGATTGTCCGTAAATGTACCCAATATTTTG